>BEHO01000213.1 GCA_002898915.1 bacterium HR12 | reverse complement strand
GCCGTGATCTGGCTCGTGGCGATCGTCGTCGCCCTCGTCGCCCTCGGTACGGTGCTCGCCGTCTCGGAGGCCGCCCTCACTCGGATGACCCGCGTCCGAGCCCTCGCGCTCATCGAGGAGAAGCGCCGGAACGCCGTGATCCTGGAGCGCATCGAGGCCGACCCGCCGCGCTTCCTGAACGCCATCTACCTCGCCGTCATGTTCTGTCAGAACGGCTCGGCGATCATCGTGGCGATCCTGGCGGAGCGCACGTTCGGCGGGCTCGGGGTGACGCTCGTGTCGGTCGGGTTCACCCTCCTCTACTTCGTGGTCGTCGAGGCGATGGCGAAGACCTTCGGCGTGCTCCACAGCGACCGGGCCGCCCTGGCCGTCGCGCCGCTCGTGTGGTTCCTCGGCCGTGTGCTCGCCGCGCCGTCGCGCGCCCTCATCGGGCTCGCGAACGTCCTCCTGCCGGGGAAGGGCCTGAAGCAGGGGCCGTTCGTGTCCGAGGCGGACCTGCGGGCGATGGTCGAGGCGGGGCACGAGGAGGGCAGCATCGAGCGTGAGGAGAAGGAGCTGATCCACTCGATCTTCGAGTTCGGCGACACCATCGTCCGGGAGGTCATGGTCCCGAGGCCGGACATCGTGGCCATCGAGGCCGACCGGAAGCTCCGGGACGTCCAGGCCCTCGTCCTCCAGCACGGGTTCTCCCGGATCCCCGTGTACCGGGGCGATCTGGACGACGTCGTGGGCATCGTCTTCGCCAAGGACGTCCTGAAGGCGGTGCACCAGGGCCGGCAGGACATGCCGCTCTCGGAGATCGTGCGCGAGGCGCACTTCGTCCCCGAGTCGAAGAAGGTCGCCGACCTCCTCCGCGAGATGCAGCAGCAGAAGTTCCACATCGCGCTGGTGACCGACGAGTACGGATCGGTCTCGGGGCTCGTCACGCTGGAGGACCTGCTCGAGGAGCTCGTCGGCGAGATCGCGGACGAGTACGACCGCGAGGAGCCCGAGGTCGTCCAGATCGGGGAGGACACCTACCGGGTCGACGGGAAGGTGGCGATCGACGAGGTGAACGAGCTCCTCGGCGTCGAGCTGCCCCACGACGGGTGGGACACGGTCGGGGGCCTGGTGCTCGGCCTGCTGGGGTCGATCCCGCAGGAGGGTCAGGAGGTACGCTTCGGCGACATCGTCTTCACGGCCGAGCAGGTCCGGGGACGCCGGATCAGGAAGGTGCTGATCAGCCGGCGGAACCAGGACCCGCGGGAGGCGGAGGAGGAGGTGACGGCGGGGTGAGCCGGCGGGAGGGGCCCTCCGGCGAGGAGGTGGAGCGGCTGGTGGCCGCGGCGCGGAGCGTCCGCCCTCGGGCCTACGCGCCGTACTCGCGCTTCCACGTCGGGGCGGCGGTCCTCGCCGAGGGGCGCATCTACCGCGGGGTGAACGTGGAGAACGCCTCGTACCCGCTCTCGGTCTGCGCGGAGCGGAACGCCGTGGCCGCCGCCGTGGCCGCGGGGCGTCGTCGGATCGAGGCGGTGGCGGTGGTGACCGGTGAGGACGCGCCGACCCCGCCCTGCGGCGGGTGCCGACAGGTGCTCCACGAGTTCGGCCCGGACGTGCTGGTGGTGTCCGAGACCCTCGCGGGGCGCCGCGCCACGTGGTCCCTGACCGAGCTCCTGCCCGCCGCCTTCGACGCATCCTCGCTCCGAGGGCCGTGAGCTTCCGGTCCGGGATCGTGGCCGTCGTCGGCCGACCGAACGTCGGCAAGTCGACGCTCGTGAACGCCCTCGTCGGACAGAAGGTGGCGATCGTCTCGGACAAGCCGCAGACCACGCGGCGCGGCATCCGGGGGATCCTCACCACCGACGCGTACCAGGTGGTGTTCACCGACACGCCGGGCTTCCACAAGCCGCGGACGCTCCTCGGGGAACGCCTGAACGAGCTCGTGGACGAGGCGACGGCCGGCGTGGACGTGGTCGTGCTCGTCGTCGACGCCGCGGCCGGGGTGGGGCGGGGCGACGCCTACGTCGCCGAGCGTCAGGTGGTGCGGGCCGGCGCGCCTGCGATCTGCGCGGTGAACAAGGTCGACCTCCTCCGTCGCCGGGAGGACGAGCTCCCCCAGCTGCAAGCCGCCTCGGAGCTCGCGCCGTTCGAGGAGATCGTGCCGGTCTCCGCCCGGACGGGGCGGGGCGTGGACCTACTCCGCGAGCTCATCGTGGCCCGCCTCCCCGAGGGGCCGATGCTCTACCCGCCCGACGAGGTCACGGACCAGCCCCTCGAGGTCCGGCTGGCGGAGATCGTGCGGGAGAAGGCGCTCGCGCTCACGCGGGAGGAGGTGCCTCACTCGATCGCCGTCGTGGTGGAGGAGATCGAGCGCGAGGAAGGGCTGACGAGGGTCGCCGCCACCATCGTGGTCGAGCGCGACTCGCAGAAGGGCATCGTGATCGGCAAGGGCGGACGGATGCTGAAGGCGATCGGCACCCAGGCGCGGGAGGAGATGGAGCTCATCCTCGGCACCCGGGTGTTCCTCGACCTGCGGGTGAAGGTCCTCAAGGAGTGGCAGCGGGACCCCCGCGCGCTCCAGCGGCTCGGCTTCTGAGGCCGCCTAGCCCACCACGAGGGTGCCGGTCATCGGCGGATGGAACCGGCAGTTGAACGGGTAGGTGCCGGGCTCGAGCGCGTCGAGCCGGATCTCGTCGGTGGAGCCGGACTCGAGCGTCTCGTCGATGGCGCCGCCGGAGACCGTGAACGAGTGCGCGGAGGCGTCCTCGTTGCGGATGGTGAGCCGGCTCCCGGCGCTCACCCGCAGGCACGTGGGGTCGAAGGCGAAATCGGAGATCGTGAGGGTCGGGGAGCCGCCCGTGGCGTCGGCGCAGTCCGCGGGCGGGCCGGTCTGGCCCGCCGGGCTCTCGGCCGCGGGATCCCCCGCTCCACCCGCGCCGGCGGCCTCGCTCGGCTTGTACCTGCCCGTGCAGCCCACCAGGGCGAGCACGATGAGGACGGTCACCAGGGTGGAGCGCATCCTCCGTCTCCCTCCTCCTCGGGTGGCGCGGAGGATAGCCCATCCGGGGCTGCGCGTCCCGCGGTCAGGTCAGGGTGATGGTTCCGGTCATACCGGGGTGGTACCGGCAGACGAGGTCGTAGACGTCACCCGCGCCGGGGTCGTCCCGGTGAGGTCGGTGCACTCGGCGGGGGCGCCGCGGGAGCGGGCGACCGCGCCGAGCGCTACGCCCGCCACGAGCAGGAACCGAAGCATCCCCCGCCTCTCCCGGATCGAGCCCCCAGGGTAGCGCATCGGGCGTTCCCGGCTCCCAGGCCGTACCATGCCCGCATGGCGCGGGCAGCCGAGCTCGCGGGCGGCGCCGGCGGCCTGGCGCGGTTCTCGCCGCGGGAGGCCGTTCGGCTCGTGACCCGGACGACGGCCGTGGACGCCGTCGGGCTCGAGGAGCGGGCCGCGGCCCTCGGCAAGCGGTCCATCAAGCGCGAGGCGAAGCTGTTCGCCCTCGACCTCGTCATCCGGTGCATGGACCTCACCACCCTGGAGGGGACGGACACGCCCGGCAAGGTGATCTCGCTCTGCGCGAAGGCCCGTCGCCCCGACCCGTCCGATCCCACGATTCCCTCCGTCGCCGCGGTCTGCATCTACCCGGAGCTCGTTCCGGTCGCCGCCCGGGAGCTCGAGGGGAGCTCGGTGCGGGTGGCGAGCGTCGCCGGCGCCTTCCCCTCGGGGCTCGGACCGCTCGAGGCACGTCTGGCCGAGATCCGACGGGCGGTGAAGCT
>BEHO01000212.1 GCA_002898915.1 bacterium HR12 | reverse complement strand
CCGTTGGTGAGCTTCCACGTGTAGCACCGGTTGGTCCCGAACTCCTCATGCACGATCGGGGCCCCATCCGCCAGTTCCGCGGCCGGGTCCGTGACGGCTGGCAGTTCCTCGTACTCGACGTGCACGGCCTCGATCGCATCCAGCGCGATGGCCCGCGATTCCGCCACGACCACCGCCACACCGTCCCCCTGGTACCTCGCCTTGTCCTTCGTGAGCGGCCAGTGGGGCGGGTTGTTGATGTCCTGGGTGACGGGCCAGGCCATGAGCAACGGGCCCGCCCACTCGAAGTCCTGGCCGGAGAAGGCGGCCACCACGCCCGGCATGGCCAGGGCCCTCGAGACGTCGACCGCCTTGATCCGGGCATGCGCGAACGGGCTGCGGACCACCGCCATCCACAGCATCCCTGGGACCGACAGATCATCCGTGTACCTGGCCTGCCCGGTGAGGAACTCCGCGTCCTCCTTCCGGAGGACCGGCTGACCGACGTACTTCTGTGCCGTCGCCATCTCGACCCTCCTACGCGCTCGCGCCGGCCATCTGCTGGGCGGCGTCCAGGATCGAGGCCACGATGTTCTGGTAGCCCGTGCAGCGGCACAGGTTCCCCTGCAGGGCCTCCCGGACCTCCTCCTCGGTGGGGGTGGGGTTCTCCCGCAGGTACGAGAGCGCCGCCATGATCATGCCCGGCGTGCAGTACCCGCACTGGAGGCCGTGGTTGCGGTGGAAGGCCTCCTGGAGCGGATGCAGCTCGCCGTCCCGGGCGAGGCCCTCGATCGTCGTGACCTCGCGGCCGTCGGCCTGGACCGCGAGCAGCGTGCACGACTTCACCGACTCGCCGTCGAGCAGCACCGTGCACGCGCCGCACGTGGACGTGTCGCAGCCGACGTTCGTCCCGGTCAGGCCGAGGGTCTCCCGGAGGAAGTAGACGAGGAGCGTGCGGGGCTCGACGTCGGCCTCCCGCAGCACTCCGTTCACGGTGACCGCGACGTGCGTCACGGGCGTCCCCCTTTCCGTGCAGGCGGGCAGGGCACAGATGGTAGGGCAACTCGCGCCGTCGCGCGAATCGGTCAGAGCTCGGGCCAGCCGGGGGCGGGGGCGGCGCTCGCGGCCCGCGCGGTGCAGTCGGAGCCGGGGATGGTCCCCCGCTCGACCTCGCCGCTCCGGAGGACGCGGAGGAAGTAGCAGGCGCCGGAGTCGGCCCGCGCGGCGCCGGTCCAGGAGCCGTCGGTGGCGAGCACGCTCACGACGAGCGGCTCGGTGGACGCGACGTCCGCCGGCGCGAACCCGAGGTCCTCGGGGGCGACCGCGTCCAGGCGTTCGGCGGTGGCCGCGGCGAGGCTCCCGTCGGCGCGACGGATCTCCTCGACCACGCCCCGGACCACCTCCAGCTTGCTCGTCACGAGGATCGCCGCGTTCCGACGGATCGTCGGCCGCAGCACGAGGTACGCGACGACGAGGCCGATGGCGACGGCGAACATCGGGACCACGACGAGGAGGAACCGACCCAGGGACGACCGGGGCACCACGCCCCCGAGGATACCCAGAGGGCCGAGCGTCCCCGCCCCGGCGGCCCGTCCGCCGGGTGGCGAACCGGCATGGACCCCATACAGTGGGAGCACCACGTACGGGCGCCCCGAGCGTCGGGAGGTGATCGTGGACGCGCTCGACCTCGCGCGGTGGCAGTTCGGCATCACCACCGTGTACCACTTCCTCTTCGTCCCCCTCACCATCGGGCTCTCCTTCCTCGTGGCCGGTCTGCAGACGGCCTGGGTGCGGACGAGGAGCGACGCGTACCTCCGGGCCACGAGGTTCTGGGGGAAGCTGTTCCTCATCAACGTCGCGATGGGGGTGGTCACCGGGATCGTCCAGGAGTTCCAGTTCGGGATGAACTGGAGCGAGTACTCCCGCTTCGTCGGCGACATCTTCGGCGCCCCCCTCGCGATGGAGGCGCTCATCGCGTTCTTCCTGGAGTCCACCTTCCTCGGTCTCTGGATCTTCGGCTGGGACCGGCTGCCGAAGCGGCTGCACCTCGCGACGATCTGGGCGGTCGCCGTCGGCACCGCGATCTCCGCGTACTTCATCCTGGCGGCGAACTCGTGGATGCAGCACCCCGTGGGGTACCGGGTCGAGCCCGGGTTCAGCCCGCTCGACCCCGTCGGCCGCGCCGAGCTCACCGACATCGTGGCGGTCCTCACGAACGTCACGAACCTCGTCGCGTTCCCGCACGTGCTGGCGGGCTCGTTCATGACGGCGGGCGCGTTCATCGTGGGGATCTCGGCGTGGCACCTCGCGCATCGGCGCCACGAGGAGGTGCTGCGCCCGTCGCTCCGTCTCGGGGCGTGGACGCTCCTCGTCGCCGGCGTGGCGGTGGTGATCACCGGCGACCTCCAGGCGCGGGTGATGACCGATCAGCAGCCGATGAAGATGGCGGCCGCCGAGGCGCTGTGGGAGACGCAGCGAGGGGCCGGCTTCAGCCTCTTCACCATCGGCACGCTGGACGGTCGCGAGGAGGTCTTCTCGATCCGGATCCCCGGCCTGTCCTCGTTCCTCGCCACCGGCTCCTTCGACGGGAAGGTCGAGGGGCTGAACGACATCCAGGCCCGGCTCGAGCGGGAGTTCGGACCCGCCGAGTACCGTCCGAACATCCCGGTCACCTACTGGTCCTTCCGGCTCATGATCGGCTTCGGGGCCCTCGCCGCCCTCTACGCCGCGTACGCCCTATGGGCGATGCGCGGCGGCCGTGCGGCTCCCACAGGTCGGTGGTTCGTCCGGGCCGGCGTCGCGGCGATCACGTTCCCGTTCCTCGCCAACACCTTCGGGTGGATCTTCACCGAGATGGGGCGCCAGCCGTGGGTCGTGTACGGGCTCCAGCTCACCGCCAACGGGGTGTCCCTGGCGGTGAGCGCGACGGAGGTGCTCGTGTCGATGATCGTGCTCACGCTCCTGTACGGAGCGCTGGCCGTGGTCGAGGTCCGCCTCGTGGTCCGGTTCGCGAAGGCCGGGCCGCCCGAGATCACGACGGCCGAGGCCGAGGCCGCGTACGAGCGGCGCCTGGCCGAGCGCCCGCTGACGTTCGCCTACTGAGGGGGCCGAGATGGAGCTGCCGACCCTGTGGTTCATCCTCATCGCGATCCTCTGGACCGGCTACTTCTTCCTGGAAGGCTTCGACTTCGGCGTGGGGATCCTCCTGCCGGTCGTGGGTCGGGACGAGCCCGGTCGCCGGGTGGTGATCAACACCATCGGCCCCGTCTGGGACGGCAACGAGGTGTGGCTGATCACCGCGGGCGGCGCCACCTTCGCCGCCTTCCCCGAGTGGTACGCCACGCTGTTCAGCGGCTTCTACCTGGCCCTGCTGCTGATCCTCGTCGCCCTGATCCTGCGCGGCGTGGCCTTCGAGTACCGCGGCAAGCGCGACGACGCCGCCTGGCGTCGGCGGTGGGACGCCGCCATCGTCTTCGGCAGCGCCGTCCCCGCGCTCCTCTGGGGCGTGGCCTTCGGGAACATCGTGCGGGGCGTGCCGATCGGCGAGGGCTTCACCTACGAGGGCGGACTCCTCGACCTGCTGAACCCCTACGCGCTGCTCGGGGGGCTCGTCACGTTCACCCTGTTCGTGACCCACGGCGCCGCGTACCTGGCGCTCAAAACGAGGGACGAGATCCACGAGCGTGCCCACGCGCTCGTGCCCAAGGTGGGCGCGGTCGCCGCGGTGCTCGCCGCGGCGTTCCTCGTCTGGACCCTGGCCGACGCCGACGAGACGGTCCCGTGGAT
>BEHO01000211.1 GCA_002898915.1 bacterium HR12 | reverse complement strand
GAGCGCGGGGGGCGAGCTCGAGCAGGGTCTCGAGCATCCGATCCACGTCGGCCTCGGTCGAGAGGTAGTTGACGATCCCGGCGCGCAGGTAGGTGCGGCCGCGGAGCTTCGTGGTCGAGACCCACGCGCGCCCGCTCGCCTCCAGCGCGAGCTGCAGCCGGTCCTGGTAGGCGTCGAGCTGTTCCGGTCCGAGGTCGGTCGGCACGTGGCGGAAGCAGACGACGGACAGCTCCGGCTCGGGCGGGGCGACCTGGAAGCCGGGGAGGTCCCGGAGCCGCTCGACCAGGTAGGCGGCGAGCGCCAGGTTCCGCTCCACCAGCGCGCCCAGCCCCCGGGTGCCGAGGTGCTTCCAGCTCGTCCACAGCTTCAGCGCCCGGAAGCGGCGGGTGCCCTCGATCGAGTACTCGAACCAGTTGAGCGGCGCGTCCTCCGGGCTCGGGTGACGGTAGTACTCCGGCATCCGGTGGAAGGTGTGGAGGAGGTCCTCGCGGCGACGGACCACGAGGGCCCCGATGTCGTACGCCTGGAAGAACCACTTATGAGGGTCGATCGTCACGCTGTCCGCGCGCTCCAGGGCCGGGACGCGGTGCGCCTCGCGCTCGGACAGGCGGACGGCCCCGCCGTAGGCCGCGTCCACGTGGAGCCAGAGCCCCTCCCGCTCGGCGAGGTCCGCGAGCTCGTCCACGAGATCCACCGACCCGGTGTTCGTGGAGCCGGCCACGGCCGCGATCGCGAACGGGACGTGGCCGCTCGCCCGATCCTCCGCGATGGCCTCGGCCACGGGCCGCGCATGGAGGCGGAAGCGCTCGTCCGAGGGCACGATCCGGAGCGCCTCGGGGGGGAAGCCGAGGACGTCGAGGCCGCGGGCGATCGAGAAGTGGGCCTGGTCGCTCGCATAGACCCGGGCCCCCTCGAGGGCCCGTCCCCGGGGCGGTCCCTGGAGCCCGAGGACCCGGGCGAGGTGGACGTCCCGGGCCGCGGCGAGCGCCATGATGTTCGCCATGACGCCGCCCGAGGTGAGCACGCCCCACGAGCCGTCCCCGAACCCGACCAGCTGTCGGAGCCAGCTCGTGACCTCCTCCTCGACGAGCGCCCCGATGGGCCCCGCCGCCCACACGTCCACCCCCTGCTGGGTCCACTGGGCGAGCACCTCGCCGGCGATCGACATCGGGAGCGGCGGCGGCGTGAAGTAGGAGAACGAGCCGGGGTGCTGGGCGTTGAACAGGTAGGGAGCCACCCGCTCCCGGAACTCGGCGAGGACCGCGGTCGAGGTGGAGGGATCCGCCGGCGGCGGGCCGGGCTCGGCGCTCGGGCCGAAGAAGCGCCGCCGGAGCTCCCGGTACGGCACCGGCAGCAACGGCCGCGCCATCGCCTCCGCGTAGAGCCATCGGAGCGCCTCCTCCCAGACCTCCCGACCCAGTCGCTCCAGCGCCGGCCGCGCCGCGGCCTCGTCGGCGTGGAAGACGAGCTCCGGCTCCGGCAGGTCCATCACGCCTGCAGCCCCGTGAGGACGGCGACCCCCACCACGATGGCGGCCACGCCCACCACCTGCACCCGGCGCAGGCGCTCGCCGAACAGCACGTAGGCGAAGACCGCGGCGAGGGCCGCGAACTGCGACGCCAGGATCGCCGCGACGGCGATGCCGCCGCGGGACCCGAGGATGTACGCGGCGAGGCCGAGCACCTCGCACACGCCGGAGAGCGCGATGAACGGCACGGCCGCGCGGCGGAGGCGCAGGCGCCCGAGGGCGAGCAGCGGGAGCGTGAAGACGAGGGCCCCGATCAGCCGCGGCCCGAACACGACCCAGGCGACCGGCAGCTCGCCGGCCAGCCGTCCCGCGGCGTAGAGGCCGAGCCCGAAGAGCCCCGCGGCGCCTCCGGCGAGGAGCGGGCCGCGGCCGTCCCGCGCCGACCCGTCCTCCGTCGTCCCCGAGAAGCTCGCCAGGACCACGCCGAGGGCGATGAGCGCGAGGAGGAACCCGGAGCCCGGCGCGATGCGCTCGCCGAGCAGGATGGCGATGATCGCGGCGGCCGCGCCCTGGGCCGAGGTGATGGGCGCCACGACCCCGACCTTGCCCACGCGCAGCGCGCTGTACGCGCAGAGCAGGCCGAGCAGGTTGGCGACCCCGGAGACCACGAGCCACGCGAGGTTCGCCCCGCGGAGCGCCGACGGCACGCCGCTCGCCAGGGCGAACGGCGCGGAGAGCGCCGTCCCGATCGCCATCACGCAGGCGAGGACGGTCGAGGGCGTGACGATCTTGCTCGACCGGCTCGTCGAGAGCGTCGAGGCCGCCCACATCACGGCGGCCCCGAGGCCGCCCAGGATCGCGGTCACGGCCCCTCATCCTACGGACCGGGAGGCGCGCTGACGGGCCCGGTGCCGCGCCACGCGCTCGCGGTTCCCGCACGCGGGCGAGCACCAGCGTCGACCCGCTCGGCCGGCGGGGAAGAGGCGGCCGCACCGGGCGCAGCGCCCGAGCCGCACCCCCTCGCCGACGAGCCGGATCGCCGAGCGCGCCACCTCGCCCAGGATCCGCGCGGTCGGGGATCCCGCCGCCGCCTGGTCCACCACCCGGCCGTCGACCTCGAGCCGGAGGACCGAGGGCGCGGCGGCCGCGGCCGCGTTCACGGCCTCCACCGCCGCGGGCGGCAACCGCCGCCCCTCGGCCACCGCCGCGAGCAGCTCGAGGACCCGCCCACGCAGCTCGCGGAACTCCGGAAGGCGGAGGGCCACGTTCGGGTCCGTCGGGCCCAGGTCGGCCTCGTGCTCGCGCAGCCAGCGCTCGAGATCCGCGGGGGTCACGAGGCCGTCACGCTCCGTCCCTCCCGTGCCTCGGCGCAGGGTGTTGGCGAGATCGAGCGCCAGCGCGCGCATAGAGAAACGGTATTCACGTGTCCAAGCCATTTCAAGCAGCACATGCCTAATGGGAAAGCCCCCAGCGGGGCTCGGCCCACGCCCGTGCTACGTTCCTCGCGATGGATCTCGACCGAGCGCGAGCCCGGCGGTGGTGGGGCGGCCGACCGAAGATCACCCGGATCGACCGGGCCGCCGCGTTCGTGGAGGACCTCGGCTTCTGCCTGCTCTTCCCCAACCAGGGGGTGACCCTGCCCAGCCTCTACGACGCCGCGAGCGACCGGCCCCTGTTCTCCCCGGCCGGCGACTGGGGCCCCGACGCCGACCGCGTGTGGGCCTGGAAGGACGAGCTCCCCCGCCGCGGCCTCGCCTGGTACGGGAAGTTCCTCCGGGGACGGCCCTCGCTGCTCTCCCCCTCGCTCCTCGGCGGCCTCTATCCCCGGCGCGGGCGCCCGGACGACTTCGAGGAGCAGGAGCTCTCGCCCCGCGCCCACCGCATCGCGCGCCTCCTGCTCCGGAGCGGCCCCCAGTCCACCGTGGCCCTCCGCGAGGCGCTCGACGTCGAGGGCCGCAGGGCGAGCGAGGACTTCCGGCGCGCCCTCGCCGAGCTCGGACGAGCCCTCGTCGTCACCAACTTCGGGACGGCCGACGAGGGCGGCGCCTGGCCGGTCCCCGTGCTCGAGCTCACGGCGCGCGCCTTCCGGATCCCGCCGCCCGGCCGCCGCTCGCGCCTGCGCGCGGCCGAGCGGTACCTCGACACGATGGTCGCCGCGACCCCGGCCGAGCTGGCGAGCGCCTTCCGCCTCGAGCTCGAGGAGAGCCGGGATCTCCTCGAGACCCTGGTGCGCCGCGGCCGCGCCGCGCGGGACGAGGCCGGTCGCTACGTCGTCCGCGCGGGACGGACGACCGGGACC
>BEHO01000210.1 GCA_002898915.1 bacterium HR12 | reverse complement strand
GCGGTCGCGGCGGGGATCACCAAGGAGGTCCCGGCCCTGAACGTGGACAAGGTGTGCCTGTCGGGCATCACGGCCGTGGCCCTCGCCGACCAGCTGGTCCGGGCCGGCGAGGTGGACGTGGTCGTGGCGGGCGGGATGGAGTCGATGACGAACGCCCCGTACGTGGTGCCCCAGGCGCGGTCGGGCTCGCGCCTGGGGGACGCCGACCTCATCGACTCGATGATCCGGGACGGGCTGTGGTCGTCGTTCTCGCGGCGGACGATGGGGGAGGACTCCGACGGCGTGAACGCCGAGCTCGGCATCACCCGCCAGGAGCAGGACGCCTGGGCCGCCCGCTCCCACGCTCGGGCCCACGCGGCCTGGGAGCGCGGGGACCTGGCCGAGGAGGTCGTCCCGGTCGAGGTCCCGCAGCGACGGGGCGAGCCCGTCCTGGTCACGCGGGACGAGGGGATCCGTCCCGACACCACGCCCGAGGCCCTCGCCGCCCTCCCGCCCGCCTTCACCCCGGAGGGCACGATCACCGCGGGGAACGCCTCCCAGATCTCCGACGGCGCCTGCGCCCTGGTCATCGCGAGCCCGGCGGTCGCCGAGGAGCTCGGCGTCGTCCCCATGGCGGAGATCGTGGCCCACGGGATGAGCGCCGACGGGTTCGCGTACCTCCACACCGTCCCCGCCCTCGCGCTGGAGGCCGCGCTGAAGAAGGCGGGTCTCTCCGTCGTTGATCTCGACGTCGTCGAGATCAACGAGGCGTTCGCCGCGGTGGCGCTGCACGCGACCCGGCTCCTCGGCCTGGACGAGGGGCGCGTGAACCCGAACGGTGGCGCGGTCGCGCTCGGCCACCCGATCGGGATGAGCGGGGCCCGGCTGGTCCTCACGCTCGCGTACGAGCTGCGCCGCCGCGGGGCCGAGCTCGGCGCCGCGGCGATCTGCGGCGGCGGCGGCCAGGGCGACGCCCTGATCCTGCGACGGCGCTGAGCCGATGGACGGGCGGGAGCGCTTCGAGCTGCCGCCCGAGCTCGAGGAGTTCCGCGCCGCGGTCCGGGCGATCGTGGAGCGCGAGATCGCGCCGCACGCGGCCCGCCTGGACGCCACCGACGCCTGGGACGAGGACCTCTACCGCGCGCTCGTCCGGCACGAGCTCATGGGCGTCGGCTACGACGAGACCTACGGGGGCTCCGGGGGCGGCGCCCTCCCCCTCGGCATCCTGGTGGAGGAGCTCTCGCGGGTCTCGGCCGCCGTGGCCCTGGTGCCGGCGGTGAGCAAGCTGGGCGCGATCCCGCTCCTGCTGGCCGGCACCGAGGAGCAGCGCGCCCGGTACGTCGGCGGGATCTGCCGGGGCGAGCTGCTGATGTCCTACGCCCTCACCGAGCCCGGCGCCGGCTCCGACGCCGCGTCGCTCCGCACCCGCTACGTCCGGGAGGGAGCGGGATTCGTCCTCTCGGGCACGAAGCGGTTCATCACCGGCGCGGGGGTGAGCCACGCCTACGTGGTGTTCGCCACGCGCGACCCGTCGCTCCGGGCCGAGGGCATCAGCGCCTTCCTCGTGCTGCGCGAGGACCCCGGCGTCTCCTTCGGGCGCGAGGAGGACAAGATGGGGATCCGTGGCGTGCCGACGCGGGAGGTGATCCTGGAGGAGGCCCGGATCCCGGCCGATCGGCTCATCGGCCGTGAGGGACAGGGCTTCGAGATCGCCATGCGGACCCTCGACCACTCCCGCCCGGTGATCGGGGCGCAGGCGGTGGGGATCGCCCAGGGCGCGCTCGACGTGGCCGCTCGGTACGCCACCGAGCGCGAGCAGTTCGGCCGCCGGATCGCCGAGCACCAGGGCGTCGCGTTCATGCTCGCCGACATGGCGATGCGGCTCGAGGCGGCTCGCCTGCTCGTGTACAAGGCCCTCGCCTTGTGCGACGCCGGCGATCCCCGCATGACGCTGTGGTCGGCGATGGCCAAGTGCTTCGCCTCCGACGCCGCGATGCGGATCACGACCGACGCCGTCCAGGTCCTCGGCGGCTACGGCTACGTGCGCGAGTACCCGGTCGAGCGCTTCATGCGCGACGCGAAGATCACCCAGATCTACGAGGGCACGAACCAGATCCAGCGGGTCGTGATCGCCCGCGAGCTGCTGGCGGCCCTCGGTTAGAGCTCCAGCTCCGCGTCGTCGACGGGCTCGCGCAGGGCTCGGGCCAGGGCGAGCGCCCGCTCGTCCAGCTCGCGAGCCGGGGCGGCGGCCTCCGCGCGCGGCTCCCGCTCGGGCTCCTGGTTCCGCGACGCGCCGTCGGGCAGGAACACGCGGAAGGAGGCGCCGCCGCCCGGCCGGTCCTCGACCCAGCACCGACCGCCGTGCAGCTCGGCCAGGCGCGCGGCCAGGGAGAGCCCGGCGGCACCCCGCGCGCGGTCGCGCGCGGCGGGGTCCGCGTCCTGGAGCGCCTCGCGCACCGTCGAGGGGATCTCGGGCCCCGTGTCCTCCACGGCGATGAGGGCCCCGCCCGGCTCCCGGGCGATGGAGACCCAGACGGTGTTGCCCGGCACCGTGCGCCGGCCGGCGTTGGCGAGGAGGGCCTCGACGATCTGCTCCGTCAGCGCGGGGTCCACGTGGATCGCCACGTGGTCCGTCGCGAGCTCCACGTCCCGGTTGGCCAGGTCCGTCGCCTCCGCCGTCACGCGTCGCACGAGCGCCTCGAGATCGGTGCGGCGCAGGTTCGGCACGTACGTGCCGGCGGCGATCCGGTCGACCTCGAGCATCTCGCCGACGAGCCGGTCGAGCTTCCGGGCATGGGTGGCGAGCTGCCGGATCATGTCCCGACCGTCGGGGGACCGGGAGTCGGTGTGCTTGAGGGCGAGGGTGATCCCCAGGATCGACGTGAGCGGCCGTCGGACCTCGGCCGCGATGGCCTCCTTCAGGGCCGAGTGCTCGGCGTCCACGATCACCGTGGGTCGGGACTCCGCCTCCTCGAGTCGGGCCTGGAGCTCGGCCACGAGGGCCTCCAGCTCCCGGGCTCGCTCCGCGGCCGCCTGCGCCTCGGCCAGGCGCGCCTCGAGCTCCGCCACGCGCTCCGCGCCCGTCTGCAGCTCGGCGAGGTGCGCCTCCAGGGCGGCCACCCGCTCGGCGTCGCGCTCGAGCTCCTGCAGGCGTCGCCCCATCTCCTCCGCCCGGCGCTCGAGCTCGCGGGCCTCCTCCAGGACGGTCTGCAGCTCGGCCTCCGCTCGACGGGCGCGCTCCTCCGAGCCCGCCGCCTGCTCCCTGGCCTGCTCGACCATGGTCAGCAGCTCGGCGATCTTCGTCGCGCTCTGGGCGAGCTGTTCCTCGGCGGCGCGGGTGCGGAGGTCCGCCTCACGGGCCTGCTCCTCGGCCACCACGAGCCGCTCGGCGGCCTGCTGCAGCTCATCGGCCGCCTGGCTGATCGCGAGCCCCACGACCGAGATCGTGCGCGCGAGGCCGCCGGCCTCGGCGGTCTGCTGGTCCCTGTCCGCCATCCGACTACCTCCCGCTCCGACGCACGGTCGGTCGATCGACCGTGACGATGACCTTCGGTTCCTCCACCGGGACCTCGTCGAGGGGGACGAGGTCCTCCTCGTCGATCTCCCGCAACGCCTCCGAGAGCTTGGCGAGGTGGAGGGAGCCGGCCGTCTCATCGAGCTCGGCCTGGAGCCGCTCGACCTCGGTCTCCAGCTCGGTCGCGCGACGCTCGGCGGCCGCCAGTGCTCGGCGGAGCTCCGCCACCTCGGCGCGCTCGCTCCGGCTCTCGAGCTCGAGGACCCGGGCCTTG
>BEHO01000209.1 GCA_002898915.1 bacterium HR12 | reverse complement strand
GGAGGTGATCCGCCTCGCGAACGACACGGTCTACGGGCTGTCGGGCTCGATCTGGACCCAGAACCTCGGCCGGGCGATCCGCGTGGCGAAGGGGATCCGCACCGGCGTCCTGTCCGTCAACTCGTCGAGCAGCGTCCACACCGAGGCTCCCTTCGGCGGTTTCAAGCGCAGCGGGATCGGGCGCGAGATGGGGATGCACGCGGTGCACCTCTACACCGAGGTCAAGAACGTGTACTTCTCGGAGGTCTGAGAGGGCTCCGGACCCGACTCAGAGCCCCAGCTCGAGGGCGAGGGCCCGCTGGGCCCGATGCAGGACGCGGAAGGCCTCCTTCAGGCCGCGGCGGGTCACCGATCCGAGCTCGTGGGGGTCCACGAAGTCGTCCGGCTCGAGCCCGGCGCGGTACCGCTCGACCTGGTGGCGGAGCCGAACCTCCCACAGGAACCGGAACGCCTCCTCGAGGTCGGCGCGGCTCTCCGGGTCGATCACCCCGTGGTCCTCGGCGCGGCGGAGGCGCTCGAGCGTGCGCTTGGCGGTGACGCCGGAGCGAGCCGCGTAGGCGCGTGCGAGGTTGCTCACGATCACGATGCCCCGGTGCTTGAGGTCGATCCGGCCGGCGTGCTCCCCCCGGGGCTCGACCTGGAGGTCCCGGACGAACCCGATCGGCGGCCGCCCGTCGAGGGCTCGGCGGGCGAGCTGACGCACGAACGCGGGATGCTCCGGCGCCGTGGCCAGGACCTCGTCCAGGGTGGCCTCCGCGTCGAGGGGTCCGACGACCTGCCGGTAGTCCGCGATGATCGAGAGCTGTTCGCTGCCCGTGGGGCCTCCCTCGGCCATCCAGCGCTCGAACCTCCGGACCCAGTCCTCCAGGGTCAGACGCAGGCGTGGGTCGGTCGCCATCACGTCGGCGTTGCAGCGGGGGATGCCCCCGGCCTCGAGCCCGGCGACGACGCGCGCGGCGAGCCCGGCGAAGGCGTCCGGCTCGGCGCCGACCGCGAGGGCGTGGTCCTGGTCGGTGCGGATCGCCTGCTCCTGGCGGGCCGCGCTCCCGAGGGCCAGCCACGCCCAGGGCGCCGGGGGCTCGCCCAGCTCGGCGATGGCGAGCTCGAGCAGGCGCCGGGTGGCCGCGTCGATGGCGAAGGCCACGACGTGACCGACGTGCACCGGGTCGGTGCCGGTCTCGACGAGCGCGGCCACCACGTCCGGCAGCCGGCGGAGCTCGCGCCCCACCGTCGCGTCGTCGGGGGCACGCTCGAGGGCGCTCTTCAGCGCGAAGGGGGTCTCCCGGCCGACCCCCATGAGGTCGGTGTCGGTGACGACGCCGAGCAGGTCCCCGCGCCGATCCACCACGGGGAGGTGGTGGACGCCGTGCTCGATCATCTCGAGCAGCACCTCGCCGACCATGGCGTCGGCGGGGACGGTGCGGGCTCGCGGGGTCATGACCTCGGCCACCGGCGTGTCGGGGCTCCGGCGCTCGGCCACGACGCGGGCGCGCAGGTCGCGGTCGGTGAGGATGCCGTACCGTCCGTCGGGCCTAGGGACGGGCAGGCAGGAGACGCGCTCCCGCGCCATGAGGGCCGCGGCCTCGGCGACGGGGGTCCCGGGATCGCAGGTGACGGGGGGCCGGCGGAGGAGCGAGCCGACCGTGCGCAGGCCACCCGGCGGCGACGTCCCCTCCAGGACCTCCCGGATGCGCGCCTGCCGCCGGCGGAAGCTCGAGACCACGAAGGCGGCCCCCGCCCGGGTGGAGAGGATCTCCCGGGCTACCTCGGCGCCGATCAGGTAGCAGAGCGTGTCCTCCCGGGCCCGAACGGTGGCCGTGGGGGCGATGTGGCCGAGGAGGGACCACATCCCGAAGACCTCGCCCTCGCCGAGCTCGTCGATGACGATGCCGTCGTCGAGGATCTCGACGACGCCCTTGCGCACCACGTAGAGGTGCGTGGAGGGCTGGCCGGCCTCCTCGAGGATGATCGCGCCCGGCGGGAAGTGCGCGATCTCGAGCGCGCCGAGCACCCGGGCCAGCTCCTCCGGCGTGAGCTCGTCGAAGGGCTGGTGGGACGCGAGGAACCCTGGGACGTCCACGTCCGAAGTGTAGGGGGCGGGCGCTAGAGGTCGTTCCAGAGGACGAGCACGGCCCCGGTGCCGCCGGCCACGCCGACCGCGACGAGGTAGTAGCGCCCGGCGGCGTCGAGGTTCGCCCAGGCGGCGGCGAGCGCCGCGAGCCCGAGCAGGCCGAGAGCCCCGGCCACGACGACCGGCGGAACCTTCCGCCGCAGGCTCGGGAACCGCTGCCCGAGGCGGGCGAGCGGCGGAGGCTCCCCACCCCGAGCGGGATCGGCTACCGGCTCCCGTCGCCAGATGTGGCGGAGGAGGAGGACGGCGACGAGGGTGTAGCCGAGGAGGTACCAGAGCGTGAGCGGTCCGAGTGCGCTGCCGAACCCGACGAGCCCGTGCCACGGCGCGAACAGGGCGAGGATCGCGGTCAGCAGGATCCGCCCGACGGGACCGAACGTCGTCGGACCCCGACGCCATCGGGACGTCACGGGCTCCGGGGTCGGCTGCCGGACCGTGGGCAGCGGCGGGAGCTGGGGCTCCCGGGGCGTGAGCTCGCGGACGGGCTCGTAGCACCGCAGGCACCAGCGGACGTCGCCCCCGATGGGCGCGCCGCAGGCGCGGCAGGTCCTCGGTGCGGTCATCACCCCAGGTATCGGCCGTCTCGGCGGACCGCTGGACCCGTACACTGGGCTCGACGCCAGCGGCCGCCGCCAGCGGCCGGGAAAGGAGGAGGACCATGGCCGACGTGATGGAGGCCATCACCTCCCTCGCCAAGCGGCGAGGGATCGCGTTCCAGTCCAGCGAGATCTACGGGGGGCTGCGCTCGTCCTGGGACTACGGGCCGCTCGGGGTCGAGCTGAAGCGGAACATCCGCAACGCCTGGTGGCGCTCGATGGTCCAGCTCCGCGACGACGTCGTCGGGCTGGAGGCGGCGATCATCATGTCCCCGAAGGTCTGGGAGGCCTCCGGCCATCTCAAGGCGTTCACCGACCCCCTCGTCGAGTGCCTCCAGTGCCACCAGCGGTTCCGGGCCGACCACATCCCCGGCTTCCACGCGCCCCAGTCGGGCCACGAGGAGGACGAGACCACGGTGGACCTCGCCCACCGCCCGGTGTGCCCGAACTGCGGGCACCACGGGTTCACCGAGCCCCGGAACTTCAACCTCATGTTCAAGACCCACATGGGCCCGGTCGAGGACGAGGCGAGCGCCGTGTACCTCCGGCCGGAGACGGCCCAGGGCATGTTCGTGGACTTCGTCCAGATCCAGCAGGTGAGCCGGAAGAAGGTGCCCTTCGGCATCGCCCAGATCGGGAAGTCCTTCCGGAACGAGATCACGCCGGGGAACTTCATCTTCCGGATGCGGGAGTTCGAGCAGATGGAGATGGAGTACTTCGTCGAGCCCGGCACGGACGAGCGCTGGCACGAGTACTGGATCGAGGAGCGCTACCGGTGGTACGTCGACCTCGGGATCCGCGAGGAGAACCTGCGCCTGCGCGAGCACGCGCCGGAGGAGCTGTCCCACTACTCGAAGCGGACCGTCGACATCGAGTACCGGTACCCCTTCACCGACTGGGGCGAGCTGGAGGGGATCGCGAACCGGACCGACTACGACCTGCGGCAGCACGAGAAGCACTCGGGCCAGGACCTCACCTACTTCGACCAGGAGAAGGGGATCCGCTACCACCCCTACGTCATCGAGCCCGCGGCGGGGGTGGACCGGTGCCT
>BEHO01000208.1 GCA_002898915.1 bacterium HR12 | reverse complement strand
GATCCGCTCTACCGAGGAGCTCGAGGAGCGAGCGGTGGACGAGGCGCTCGAGCTGTACGAGGAGAAGGAGCGGACGCTCGGCGAGCGGACGATGCGCGAGCTGGAGCGGATGGTGCTCCTGAACATCATCGACACCCGCTGGCGCGAGCACCTCTACGAGATGGACTACCTCCAGGAGGGGATCCACCTCCGGGCCTACGCGCAGCGGGACCCGCTCACCGAGTACCAGCGCGAGGCCTACCAGATGTTCGAGGAGCTCACGAGCTCGATCAAGGAGGACTTCGTCCGGTACATCTACCGGGTGGAGCTGGTGCGGCAGGACGAGCCGGCGCGCCCTCGCCCCCAGCGGATCTCGGCGAACCGAGGGGATCAGCCCGCCCCGAGCGCCGCGGCGCAGGCCCGCAGCGAGAAGGTGCCGCGGAACGCGCCCTGCCCGTGCGGGAGCGGGAAGAAGTACAAGAAGTGCCACGGCGCGGTGGCGTGACCGCGGGCCGCCGCCCGGTACCATGACCTCCACGATGAGCGATCGCACCGAGCACCTCCGGGACCTCGCCCGGCGTCTCACGGCGGCGAAGGAGTTCCTTTGACCTCGCCGGCAAGCGCGCGCGCATCGCGGAGCTGGAGCGCCAGGCGGCCGACCCCGCGCTCTGGGAGGACCCGGCGCGCGGACAGCGGCTGACCACCGAGCTCGCCCGTCTGCGGGCCGAGGTCGAGCGGGTCGAGGCCCTGGAGCGGCGGCTCGACGACGCCCGGGCCATGGACGAGCTCCTCGAGCTCGAGGACGATCCCGAGCTCGAGGCGGAGCTCGGTCGGACCCTCGCCGCGCTGGAGGGTGGGCTCTCCAAGCTGGAGCTCGCCGCGCTCCTCGGGGGCGAGTTCGACCGCAACGACGCGGTGGCCACGATCCACGCCGGCGCGGGCGGCACCGAGTCGCAGGACTGGGCCGAGATGCTCCTGCGGATGTACCTCCGTTGGGCGGAGCGCTCGGGCTTCGAGGTCGAGGTGGACGACATCCTCTACGGCGAGGAGGCCGGGATCAAGAGCGCCACCTTCATCGTGCACGGCGAGCACGCGTACGGGCTGCTCTCGGCCGAGCGCGGCGTGCACCGGCTCGTGCGGATCTCCCCGTTCGACGCGGCCAAGCGTCGGCACACCTCCTTCGCCTCCCTCGACGTGATCCCCCTGCTCGAGGAGGCGCAGGAGGACGACATCGAGATCCCCGAGGAGGACCTGCGGATCGACGTCTACCGCTCGAGCGGGCCCGGGGGGCAGTCCGTGAACACCACGGACTCGGCCGTGCGGATCACCCACCTCCCCACGGGGATCGTCGTGGCGTGCCAGAACGAGCGCTCGCAGCTCCAGAACCGAGCCGTGGCGATGCGGATCCTGAAGGCCCGCCTCGCCGAGCGGATGCGGCAGGAGCAGCGGGAGCGCCTGGAGGACCTCCGGGGGGAGCGCAGGGGGATCGAGTTCGGCTCGCAGATCCGCTCCTACGTGCTCGCCCCGTACCGCCTCGTGAAGGACCACCGCACCGGCGTGGAGATCGGGGACGTGGAGCGCGTCCTCGACGGGGATCTGGACGAGCTCATCGAGGCGGAGCTCCGTCGGCGGGCGGCCGCCGCCGCGAGCGCCACCGCGTAGCGGCGGCGAGCGCGCCGAAGCTGGCCCACGCGAGGCCCGAGAGCGCCAGGCCGAGCCCGATCGTCGGCTCCCGGTACACCAGCCGGATCTCGTGCTCGCCCGCCGGGACCGGCACGCCCTGGAGGAGGTAGTCGGCGCGGAGCACCGGCGCCGGGCGGCCGTCCACCGTCGCCTCCCATCCGCGGTCCCAGGCGTTGCGGACGACGACGATCGCGGGTGCCGGCGTCCGCACCAGGATCCGGACGTCCTCCGGCCATCGCTCCCGGTACCAGGCCACGCCCGGTCCGGGCGCCGTCGGGTCCGGCGCGATCCCGGGATCGCCCTCGACGAGCGCCTCGGCCGCGGGGTTGAAGTCCGGCTCGAGCACGCGTCGGAGGGCGGGCGCGCCGCTCCCGACCTCGCGCCAGCGGGTCACGACGGAGACCCGCGGTTCCCACCGTTCGAGCTCGAGCAGCGTGTACCCGTCCTCGGTGAGGAGCTCTCGGCCCGGGAGCGGAGGCTCGACGCCCTGGGGGACGATGAGGAACCGGACGCCGAGGAGCCAGACGTCCTGCGGGTCGGGCTCCTGGATCACGGCGGCGTTGTAGAAGACCGGCAGCCGGTTCGTGGCGCGCACGTAGGACCAGTACCGGGGCAGCTGGATCGGGGAGTAGCCGAGCACGTCCCGGAGCCGGAACAGGACCGCTCGCCCCAGGAGGAGCGCCGGCCAGTCGTCCTCGCGCTGGGTGAAGAGGTACCCCTTGTTGAAGTAGGCGGCCGGTGGGATCCAGGCGAGGTACCGCCCGCGGTCCAGGCGGGCGATCTCGCGGGCGATCGGCCCCGGCTCCAGGTACCGGTCGAGCGGCACCATGGGCCACCGCAGGGGCCCGTGGAGGAGCGCGGGGTGGCGCTCGCCCTCCAGGCCGAGGAAGACCGTCCCTCCGGTGTAGACCGAGGACCACAGGGCCCCGCCGAGCAGCTCGAGGGCGAGGAGCCCGACGAGCGCGAGCCGCGCCGCCCGCCGGCCCCGGAGCAGCTCCCGGACGGCCCCCGCGAGGGCCGCGGTTCCGACGGCGACGACGACGTACCGCTCCGGGTGCGCGCCGAGGGCGAGGGGCACGATCAGCCACCCCACGACCGCCGCCGCGATCCACCGCCAGACGTCACGGGTGGGGCGCTCGAGGAGCGAGGCGAGCCCGAGCGCCCCGAGGACCGGCACCGTGAGGAACGCGAGGTAGCGGAGCCGTCCGGGGTTGTGCAGGTACACGTCCCCGTAGGGGAGGCGGAGCACGAGCTCCCGCAGGGGGGCCCACCCGACGAGGAGCGTGAGCGTGGCGAGGTACCCGCCGAGGGCCACCAGGCCGAAGGGGAGCGCGAGCGGACGCCGCGTCCGGTCGCGGAACGCCATCGGCGAGAGGAGCAGCGTCGCCGCGCCCACGTACGCACCGGGCGTGCTCGCGAGGGCGAAGGGCCATCCGCTCCACACCCCGGTGGTCGGGATCGGGCGATCCTGGATCCCCGCGATCCTGGCGAGCGTCCCCTCGAGCGCCCCGTAGCCGGCGCGCAGGCTGGAGCGCGAGATCAACGCGAAGCGGGGGACGAGGATCGCGAGGTTCGCGAGGGGCAGGAACGCGACGAGGGCCAGCGCGAGCCCGAGCGCCGTGCGCGCTGAGCGCGCGCCGACGCGGACGTCGTGCGCGAGCCGGGCCCCCGTGTAGGCGAGGGTCAGGACGGTGCACATGACGAGCCCGTGCGAGAGGTGCGCGGTGGCGACCTGTCCCCAGGCGAGGGCCGCGAGGGCGAGCCACGGCAGGCGGCGGCCCCACCCGTCGGCGCTCAGGTAGCCGGAGACGCCCACGAGGACGAAGGGCGTGAACGCCAGGGTCCCGGCGAAGGGGAGGGAGATCGCGATCTGGGAGGCGGCCATGGCCATCGCGAGCGAGAGCCCGCCCGCCGTCGCCGGCAGGCGCCCGAGCCCCTCGCGACGCAGGAACCAGAACAGGCCGAGCCCCGCCAGGAGCGGCTGGGCGACGATGACGGCCCGCAGGCCCCCGCCGCAGCCGAAGGCCCACGAGGCGAGCATCGTCGGCAGGGAGAGCCAACCGCTCTGGGCGTCGGCCGCGAACGGCGTGCCGATCATCTCGTAGGGGTTCCAGAGCGGCACGTGGCCGGCCCGCAGGGCC
>BEHO01000207.1 GCA_002898915.1 bacterium HR12 | reverse complement strand
CGCGAGGAGGTCCCGATCCTCGGGAACCTGCTCCGCGAGTTCGACTTCACCCAGGACCCCCTCCCGCCGCTGATCCTCGACCCCACCCCGCTGCGGTAGCCGGGCGTGGATGGGGGTTCACGCCCGGCTCTCCGCGAGCGAACGGTCCTCGCCCCGGATCCCCCGATGAGCGTCGGAGAGCGGCGCACCCGGTGACGGTCGAGGGATCGGCGCTCCGGTTCCCGTGGGAAGCTGAGCCCATGCGCATCCAGAGGCGGCGAGCCCTGGCCCTGCTCCGCGCGGCCCGCGAGCGGTTCCGAGGCGACGACCTCGGGACGCAGGCATCCGCCTGGGCGTACACGGCGTACCTCTCGCTGTTCCCGGCGATCCTGCTCGCCCTGTCGGTCGCGGGCTACGTCCTCGCGGGGCGCGCCGAGGAGGAGCTGCGCGAACCGGTCACGTCGTTGCCGGGGATCGGGCCGCTGCTCGAGCGCTCCGTGGAGGCGATCGTCCCGGCACGGGAGGGCCTCGGGGTGATCGCGCTCGTCGGTCTCGCCTGGGCCGCGTCGGGGCTCGCCCAACGGACGAGCGTCGCCCTGGCCCGGATCTTCCGGATACCGGACCCGGGCCTCGTTCGGGGTCGCGTCCGGGCCCTGGTCTCGATCGTCGCGATGGGGGCGCTGATCCTAGCCGCCCTCGTGCTGAGCGGCCTGGTGGCCGGCGCAGCGCTCCCCGGTGCGCTCGGGCTCGTCGGCCGGCTCGCGTCGGTGCTCGGCCTCGTGGCGCTCGAGCTCGTCTTCTTCCTCCTCTCCTACCGGCTGCTCACGCCGGGCCAGGGCCCGCCGATCCGGGACCACCTCCCCGGCGCGATCGCCATGACCGTCGGGTGGAACGTGCTGAAGCTGACCGCCGGGCTCCTCGTGCGTCGGGTCGTGATCCGCGCCAGCGCGCTGTACGGGGCGATCGGGGCGGTGTTCGGGGTGCTGGTGTTCCTCCGCGTGGCCGCCGTGATGTACCTCGGGGCCGCGGTGTTGTCCGCGCTGCTCCGGGAGGAGCGAACCGCGGGCGCGCTCGCGCGACCGAGCGCCCGGTAGGCTCCCGAGTGTGGTGAGCGGCGCGCTGCCGGAGGGCAAGGTCCCGGTCGAGCTCCTCGCGCGGGCGCTCGGGGGGTTGACGCTCCCGCCCGAGGTGCGGCTCGGTCCGGCGGTGGGGGAGGACGCGGCGGCCATCGACGTTCCGGCCGGCTGTCTGGTCGTGGCGACGGACCCCATCACGCTGACCTCGGGGGATCTCGGTCGGTTCTCGGTCCTCGTGAACGCCAACGACGTGGCGGTGACCGGGGCGCGGCCGCGGTGGTTCCTGGCGGTCGCCCTCCTGCCGCCCGGCTCGACCGAGGGCGACGTCGAGGCCCTCTTCGCGGGCCTGCACGAGGCGACCGCCGCGGCGGGGGTGGCCCTGGTCGGCGGCCACACCGAGGTGACGCCGGCCGTGACCCAGCCGGTGGTGGTCGGGCAGATGCTGGGCCTGGCCGAGCGGGTCGTGCCGACGGCCGGGCTCCGGCCGGGGGACCTCGTCGTCCAGATCGGCCCGGCGCCGGTGGAGGGGGCGGCGGTGCTCGCGCGCGAGGCGGCCGACCGGCCCGGGCTGGCGGACGTCGACCCGGGGACGCTGGAGGCGGCGGCCCGGGCGGTGGACGACCCGGGGATCTCCGTGGTCGAGCCGGCCCTCCTCGCGGCCGAGCTCGGGGCGACGTCCCTCCACGACCCCACCGAGGGAGGCGTCGCGGCGGGCCTCCACGAGATGGCGCGGGCCTCGGGGGTCGGCATCCGCGTGGATCCCGGGGCGGTGCTCTGGTTCGAGCCGGGCCTCGCGGTCTGCCGGGCCCTCGGCGCGGACCCCTGGGCGACCCTGGCCTCCGGCACGCTCCTCGCGGGCTTCGCCCCGGAGGCGGCCGGGCCGGCGCTCGAGGCCCTAGCGGCCGCCGGGTACCGGGTCGCGATCCTCGGCGAGGCCGTCGCCGGCGAGGGGGTCACCGATCGCGAGGGCCGACCGCTCGCCTGGCCGGAGCGGGACGAGGTGGCTCGGGTCCTCGCGGGACCGCGATGAGGGGGCGCACCATGACGGACGGGTACCCGCGGCGGATCGTGTGCCTCACCGAGGAGACGACCGAGACCCTGTACCTCCTCGGCGAGGAGGATCGGATCGTGGGGATCAGCGGGTTCACCGTGCGCCCGCCCCGGGCCCGACGGGAGAAGCCGAAGGTCTCGGCGTTCACGAGGGCGAACATCCCGAGGATCCTGGAGCTGCAGCCGGACCTGGTGCTCGGCTTCTCCGACCTGCAGGCGGACATCGCGGCCGAGCTGATCCGCGCGGGCGTGCCGGTCCACGTGTTCAACCAGCGGACGGTGGAGCAGATCCTGGACGCGATCCTCACCCTGGGCGCGCTCGTGGGGGCGCGGGACCGGGCCGAGCGCCTGGTGGCGGACCTGCGGGCCGGCCTGGCCGAGATCGGGCGACAAGCGGCCGAGCTCCCCCGGCGGCCCCGCGTGTGGTTCGAGGAGTGGGACGACCCGCTGATCGGCGGCATCGGATGGGTCGCGGAGCTCGTCGAGCTCGCCGGAGGGGAGGAGTGTTTCCCGGAGCTCCGGGGCAGGGGCCTCGCTCGGGATCGCATCGTGGATCCGACCGAGGTGGCGCGGCGCGCCCCCGATCTCGTCATCGCCTCGTGGTGCGGCAAGCGGTTCCGGCCCGAGCGCGTGCGGGCCCGACCGGGGTGGGAGACCGTGCCGGCCGTGCGCGACGGCGAGCTCCACGAGGTCCCCGCGAGCGAGATCCTGAGCCCCGGCCCGGCCGCGCTCACCGACGGCGTCCGCCGCCTCCACGACATCGTCCGCCGGTGGGCCGCGCGGAGGGCCTGAGGGTCGTTGCGTCGCGGCGGTGTCGTCGCTAGCGTCCCGCTCGGGGGTGATCCGATGTCGTTCGCCGAGGCGGTGAGGACGTGCTTCTCCAAGTACGTCGACTTCACGGGCCGCGCCTCGCGTCCCGAGTACTGGTGGTTCGTGCTCTCGTACCTCGTCGTCTACCTCGCGGCCGCGATCCTGGATGCTGCGATCGGCACGGGAGGTGTCCTCGCCCTGCTGGTGGGCCTCGCGTACCTCCTCCCCATGCTGGCGGCGGGGGTGCGGCGGCTGCACGACACGGGGCGCTCGGGCTGGTGGCTGCTGCTCCCCCTCGTCCCGATCGTCGGCTCGATTGTGCTGATCGTGTTCCTCGCGCTCCCCGGAGAGCCGGGCCCCAACCGCTACGGCCCGCCCCCCGGTGAGGCCCCGGCGCGCCCCGACACCGGCGCCATCCCGCCCTCGCCGGTCACGTAGCACCGGTTCCCTGGCTGGCCCGCCTGGATTCGAACCAGGACTAACTGATCCAGAGTCTTTTGCACCCACCCTCGTAGGCGCGCGCGGTTCACGAATCCGCAGGTGGGAGACGACGCATGTATGCGGGGTGGACGCATGTGCGCGGATGATGTGCTACCTTTCTGCTACCTCGGGGACGAACGGACCCCGGTCAGGGTAGTCAACGGGGAGGACCCGTGGGCTGGGTGGTGAAGCGGGAGCTGAAGCGCGACCCCTCGGGGAGGCCGCGCTACGCCTACCGTGCGGGGTTCCGCGCGGCCGACGGCAAGCTCGTCACCAAGCAGTTCCGCCGGGCACACGACGCGCGGCGCTGGCTCGCGGAGACCGAGAACGCCGCGCGCACCGGCATGCTCGCCGACCCCCGGCGGGCGCGGGAGCCCTTCGGCTCGTTCTTCGAGTACGTGATGGCGACGACGACCCTCCTGCCG
>BEHO01000206.1 GCA_002898915.1 bacterium HR12 | reverse complement strand
CGAAGGTGCCCATCGTGGCCGGCCCGTCGGGCGCGATCGAGCGCCCGTTGCCGCGATGGTCGTAGGCGACGACCAGGTGTTCCGCCGCGAGCCGCGGGATGGTGCGCCCCCATCCGGGGATGTCGCCGCCCATGCCCTCCAGCAGGACGAGCGGCTCGTCCCCAGGATCGCCGTGGACCTCGACGTACAGGCGGGCTCCGTCGGGCCGCGCGACGGAGACCGTGCGCATCCCGCTAGACCGGCTCCTTCGCGACGGAGCGGAGCCGCCCGGCCACCGCCTCGAGCGTCTTCAGCGCGATCCGCGGGTGCTCGGTGATCAGCCCCCGGAACACCCAGCCGGTGATGCCGGCCAGCGTGACGTCGGTGAGCGCCGTCACCGTCGCCGTCCGCGGCCCGCCATCGAGGAGCGCGATCTCCCCGAAGAAGTCGCCCGGTCCGAGCTTGCCCCGGCGGCGACCGCCGACGGTCACCTCGCACTCGCCCTCGAGGATGACGAACAGGCCCACCCCGGGCTCGCCCTCGCGGGCGATCACGGTGCCCTTGCGGTGCGTGACCGTCTTCGCGGAGCGGGCGACGAGGGCCAGCTCCCGTTTCGAGCACCCCGAGAAGATCGGAACGTTCGCGAGCCTCGCAACGATGTCCTGCTGCGCCACCTCGGACCTCCTTCGGGCGGGCTCCGAGCGGGCCGCCTCCCGCGGCCCGCATGACGCCCCGCCGGCGTGCGGGCACGCGCATCCTATCGCGCCCCCGCAGCGAGCGTGAGAGGATGACCGCCATGACCGAGCCGCGCCGTGCCGCAGCCATCGTGGTCCTGCTCCTCCTGGGATGGGCGATGGTGGCGCTCGCCGCCGTGCTCCGGGCGTGGTGGCCGCTCTTCGTCGCCGCCCTCCCGTACGCCGCCGTTCCCTGGATCATCGTCCGCGCCGAGCGGGAAGCCCGGTAGGACCATGGAGGGGCGGGGCCTTGGGGGCGTCGCCCGGCGCGACCGGCTCGGCCGCGCCGCGGACGGCCTCACGCTGTACCGGCTGGCCGTCGCGGTGGCGCTCGTTCCCGTCCTCGGCGCTCGGCGGACCGCGGCTGCCGCCGCGCTGCTCGGCACCGGTTGGATCTCGGACTTCCTCGACGGCCGCGCGGCCCGAGCGTCCGGCGAACCAACCCGCCTCGGCGCCTACGACCTGTGGGTCGACACGCTCGTGGGGGCCGGCGCCGTCCTCGGCTCCGTCGCCTGGGGCTGGGTGCCCTCCCTCGTCGGGGTGAGCCTCGTGGTCGCGCTGGTCGCCGGGTTCGCGCTCACGCGGAACGAGGCGCTCTCGATGCTGCTGCAGGCCGCCGGCTACGGGATGGTCCTCTGGCGAACGTGGGCGGACGGCCACACGCTCGCGCTGCTCTGGCTGGTCACGATCATCGCGGTGATCGGCGTCGTGAACCGCCAGATCCTCTGGGAGCGCTCGCTGCCGACCTTCTTCGGCGGCCTCGGCGCCCTCGTCCGACGGCGGGGCCGCTGATCCCGGAACGCTCCGAACGCGACGCGGGCCCCGCGGCAGCGGGACCCGCCTCGTCGCGGGGCCGGGATTTGAACCCGGGACCTCTGGGTTATGAGCCCAGCGAGCTACCGGACTGCTCCACCCCGCATCGGACAGGATAGCAGCGTGGCGCGGGGATCGGGTCAGCCGGCGGGGCTCGGCGACGCGCCGGACCCCCCGCCCGCGCCTCCCGCCGCGAGCTGGCCGGCTCGCTCCACGGCGTCCCGGGCGGCCTCGACCTCGGCCTGGTAGGTGGCGAGGTCACCCTGCCGGAGCGCCGCCTCCGCCGCCTCGAAGTGCGCCGCCGCCTCCTCGAGCAACGCCCGGATCTGCTCCTCGACCGTCCCGGTCGGCGTCGGCTCCTCCCCCGGCGGCGGAGCGACCTGGCCGGCGAGCGAGTCCTCGAGCGCCTGCGCGAGGCTCGTACCGATCCCCACCCGCCCGCCGTTCACGACCACGACGCGCTTCAGCTCGGGGATCGCGTTCGGCTGGTCGGAGCGCACGTACACCGGCTGCACGTAGAGGAGCCCGTCGTCGATGGGGATGACGAGGAAGTCGCCGAACAGGACATCGGAACCCCCGCGGGAGAGCAGGGTGCGCTCGGAGGAGAACCGGAGATCCTGGTTGATCCGAGCGAAGCCCTGCTCCGGTCCCTCCACGTGCTGGCCCGTCGGGAACTGGTAGGCCACGATCCTCCCGTACTCGGGGCCGGGATCCGCGATCACGGCGAGCCAGGCCACGAGGTTCTGACGGCCCTGCGGGGTGAAGGGCTGGATCAGGACGAAGCGCTCCTGGTCGTCGCCGGGCAGCCGCATCAGCAGGTAGTAGGGGCGCATGAGCACCGGCGTCTCGACCCCCGTCGCGCTCACCGCGCGCTGGGTGGGGTCGACCGGGATGGCCCAGAAGTCCTGCTTCCCGTAGAAGACCTCGGGATCGGTCACGTGGTAGCTGGCGTACTGCGCCGCCTGCACCTGGAACAGGTTCTCCGGGTAGCGGAAGTGCTCGAGGAGGGTCGGGGGCGCCTCCGCCATCGGCGTGAACAGGTCGGGGAACGCCCGCTGCCACACCCGGATGATGGGGTCGGTGGGGTCGGTCACGTAGTACGTGATCGAGCCGTGGAAGGCGTCCACGACGGCCTTGACGGAGTTCCGGATGTAGTTGATCTCGCCGGTGAGCGGCGGGGCGCCGGACTGCGGCGGCGCCACGACCTCCTCCAGCCGCACCGGCTGCGAGTACGGGTACCGATCGGTCGTCGTGTAGGCATCCCAGATCCACACCAGCCGTCCATCGACGATCGCGGCGTAGGGGTCGCCGTCGAACCGCAGGAAGGGCGCCGCCCTCGGCACGCGCTCGTAGATGCTCCGGTAGATCATGATCCGGCTGTCGTCTTGGATCAGCCCGGAGATCAGTAGGTTCACGTCGCGGAACCGCCACGCGAAGAGCGCCCGCTGGAGGAAGCCCCCGATGGGGATGCCGCCTCGGCCGGCGTAGCGGTAGGTCACCTGCTCCTGGTCATCGGCGGGCGTCCCCTGGTAGTCGAGCTCGTCGGTGCCGGTCCGCACGACGACGAAGGGCACGTCGCTGATCTCGCCGTAGTAGATCCGCTGCCCGTCGCCCTCCAGCGGCGGCTCGCCGGTGGGCGGGATGTCCCGGAGGGTGAACACGGGCGCGCCCTCCGCGGTCGCCGTGTTCACTGCGGAGGCGACGGCGCCGAACCCGTGCGTGTAGAAGAGGTGCCGGTTCTGCCAGGTGTTCCCACCCGTCGGGATCTGCGCCTGGCTGATCTCCCTGGCCGAGAGCATCACCAGCCGCCGCTGCCCGCCGATCGGGTATCGATCCACGTCCACATCGGCGAAGGCGTAGTACTGGCGGATCCGCTGGAGCCCCTCGTAGTCCTCGCGGAGCACCTCCGGCCTCCACAGGCGGATGTTGGAGATCGTGCCCGGGTTCTCGGCGATCTGCTCCGCGCTGACCCGGGCGGAGGCCGAGTGCTGCTGCGTCACGATGCGGTCGAGGCCGAACGCGGCGCGGGTCGCCTCGATGTTCCGCTGGATGTAGGGTCGCTCGCGCTGGAGCTCCTGCGGCGCCACGCGGAAGCGTTGCACGAAGGCCGGGTAGATGGCGCCGGCCACGACCGAGACCAGCGCGAGCAGCCCGACCGCGATCACGGGCAGCGCCCAGCCGCGCATCCGGATGTTCGCGAAGAAGAGCACGGCGCACGCGACCGCGATGAAGGCGAGGATCCGCAGCGCCGGCAGCTGGGCCTTCACGTCCGTGTAGGAGGCGCCGGCCACCACCCCGCGGGGAGAGGTCAACAGGTCGAAGGTCC
>BEHO01000205.1 GCA_002898915.1 bacterium HR12 | reverse complement strand
CCCTGGTGTGCGTGGGTCCACCCGGGGTGGTTGTGGATTTGCCCGAACGTGGAAGCGTAGGCGCGCGGCCCGGCAACCGGGCACACGTAGAGCGGCCCTGGCCCGTCGACGATGACCGTACCTGCCTGCGCGAGCTGCTCCCGCTCGAGCCGCCCCTCGAGCTTCTCGACGAGCGACGCGGCCTCGCTCCGCAGCCACACCAGGCGGTCGTAGGCGCGCTGCTGCTCCGCGAACCGCGCCGCGAGGTCCCGGCGCTGGGCCCGGAGATCCCGAAGGAGCTCGGCCTGCCGGGCCAGCATCCGCTCCAGGTCGGCTCGCTGCCGATTCAGGAGGTTGAGCTGGTTCTCGACACCGGTCGCGAGGTCGGCGTCCTGCTGGGCCTCTGCCTCTAGGAACTCGAGCCGGTCCGAGAGATCGGCCAAGGAGGCTGCCCCGAGAAGGAATTCCAGGCTCTCCGCCGGGCCGGCCATGTAAGCCTGGCGCGCGTGCTCGTTCAGGCTCGTTTGGAGGCCCCGGAGCTCTCGCTCGGCCTCCTCGATGCCGCGGCGGGTCCGCACGACCTCCAGCCTGATTGCGTCGTACTCGTTCTGCGCAGCGTCGAGCTTTGCCGCGAGGTCGTTCAACGCTGCCTGCAGGCGATCCAGCTTCGCTTCCTGGGCGTCGATTTGATTCTGGATTTGGGCCAGGCGATCCTCCGCGGCCTCCAGCTCGGACTTCGTGTCGGCGCTGGCCCCGTTCATCGCGCCTCCGAGGAGCCCAAGCGCGAGTCCCGCACCCACCAGACGGAGCGCGCTGCGCCCGCGGAGCCGGGTCACGAACGCCCCCCGTACGACCGCTCGTCACGCATCGGCCGAGCAGGGTAGCGGAGATCTGCCGGCCGCGGCAAACAGCCCGGGCGAACGACGATTCCCTCTGGCGGAACGGTCTCGAGCGGGCGTGCCACGCGGGGGCCCTGCTGCATCGGGTGCGATGGAATGCCCCGTGGCCGTGAGGACGACTAGGGCTTCGCGCACCCACACCACCGCCCGTGGCCTTCGTCAGCAGGCCGACGAGGTCGACGGCCTCGGGCGCGTCCGCGCAGGGTTGGGGGCACGAGGCGGAAGGCCACGTAGACGAGAGAGCGTCGCACCAATCAGATACGCGGGCCGCGACGGCCAGGTGAGGGTGAAGGCCGCCACGAGCGCGGCGAGCACGGCCACGAGGACGAAGAACCAGCCGTAGGCGGGGCCTTCGTCGAAGTGCGCCGGGACGAGCCTTCCGTGCAGCAACTCGCTGGCGATCAAGCTGCCCGCGGCGAGATCGATTCACCTGCTCCGCGTTCTTGCGGTCCACGGGCCCACGGCCGACGGGCGCCGGCGCCGCGGCGCGTCGACCACCCCCGCGTGAGGGCCCGGACGGCCCACGCCACGACCCGGATGAGCCGCGACAGGGCGATGGCGAGGACGACCTGCAGGATTAGTCTCAGGATCACGGCCCCAGTCGGAGGACGCCGAGGGGAACGAGAACCCCCGCTCGACCAGCTCCATCAGCCCGAACGCCCGCAGCTGGATTGCGGCCAGAGCGAGCGGGGTCGGCTGGGCGCTCGGTCCCGGTCGGTCGCGGAGCTCCGCACGCCCGCGGTGGCAAGCGCGAGCCCGCTGCAGACGACCGCGAGCAGCACCAGGGTGCAGGCCGGTCCGTGAGCGGTCCGGGCCTGTGCGGGCTCGAGAGACCGTGTGGTCCAGGAGCTCCCTCGCGCCGAACGGATGGGAACCGAAACAGGCCCGCCTTGCGATACTAGGAAAAATGCCCGTCCTCGCCCTGACGTCCCTCGAGGCCGCCCGGGCCCAGATGGCCGTGTCGCTGGGCTTCCACATCGTCTTCGCCTCGCTCGGCATCGGGCTCCCCGTCCTCCTGCTGTACGCCGAGTACAGGGCGAACCGGACCGGCGACGCGGTGTGGATGGCGCTCGCCCGCCGCTGGGCGAAGGCCTTCGGCATCCTGTTCGCCGTCGGCGCCGTCTCCGGAACCGTCCTGTCCTTCGCCCTCGGGCTGTTCTGGCCCCGGTTCATGGGCAGGTGGGGCGGGGTCATCGGCCTGCCCTTCGCCCTGGAGGCCTTCGCCTTCTTCGTGGAGGCCATCTTCCTCGGCATCTACCTCTACGGGTGGGACCGCCTCTCGCCGTGGACCCACTGGCTCTCCGGCGTCCCGATCGCCCTGTCCGGGGCGGCGAGCGCGTGGTTCGTGGTGACGGCGAACGCGTGGATGCAGTCGCCGGCCGGGTTCCGCCTGAAGGGAGGGACGGTCGTCGACGTCGACCCCATCCGGGCCATGCTGAACCCGGCCACGCCGGTGATGACCACGCACATGCTGATCGCGGCCTACATGGCCACCGGCCTGGCCGTGGCCTCCGTGTACGCGGTGTGGATGCGCCGGGGGAGGCGGGATGCCTACCACCGGCGGGGGCTTGCCGCGGGCCTCGCGCTGGGCCTGGCCCTCGCGCCGGCCCAGGTCGTGGTGGGGGACCGGGCGGCCCGGTTCGTGGCCGAGCGTCAGCCCGTGAAGCTCGCCGCGCTCGAGGGGCAGTGGGAGACGCAGGCCCGGGCGCCCCTCCGGATCGGTGGGATCCCCCTACCCGGCCAGGAGCGGACGGCCTTCGCCATCGAGATCCCCGGCGGGCTCTCCTGGCTCGCGTACGGCGATCCGAACGCCGTGGTGAAGGGGCTCGAGGAGGTGCCGCCCGGCGACCGGCCGAACGTCCTCCTCGTCCACCTCGCGTTCCAGGCCATGGTCGCCGTGGGCTTCGGGCTCCTGGCACTTGGGCTCTGGGCCGGCATCTCGCGGTGGCGGCGGAAGCGGCTGCCCGAGGGCCGCTGGTTCCTCCGTGCGGTGGCCGCAGCCGGCCCGGCCGCGTTCCTGGCCATCGAGGCCGGCTGGATCGTCACGGAGGTGGGCCGGCAGCCCTGGATCGTGCAGGGCCTGATGCGGACAGCGGAGGGCGTGACCACCCGCCCCGGGGTCCAGTGGAACCTCGCCGCCACGATCGCCGTGTACCTGCTGCTCGGTGCGGCCTGTGCCTGGCTGCTGCTCCGGCTGGCCCGGCGACCCCCGGGGCCGTCCGAACCTGAGCCGGCGCCGCTGCCGGTCTCCGCGCCGACATGAGCTACGAGGTCCTGATCCTGGCGATCCTGTGGGCGGGGCTCACCCTGTACGTGCTGCTGGGCGGTGCGGACTTCGGGGGCGGGGTGTGGGACCTGCTCGCCTCCGGGCCGACGAGGGAGCGCCAGCGCCACCTGATCTCGGAAGCCATCGGGCCCGTGTGGGAGGCCAATCACGTCTGGCTGATCTTCGTCCTCACCGGGCTCCTCGCGGCGTTCCCCGGCGTGTTCGCCGATCTGTCGGTGGCGCCGTACCTCCCGTTCTCCCTGGCCCTCCTGGGCATCGTGTTCCGGGGCGCGGCCTTCGCCTTCCGGGCCCACGGGGAGCCGGGATCGGCCTGGCAGGGGACGTGGACCCGGGTGTTCGGCATCGCCTCGCTGATCTCGCCGGTGGTCCTGGGGGCCGCCGCGGCCTCCATCGCCAGCGGGCGGATCCGGGTCCGGGGCGGGGCGGTGGAGGCCGGGCTGGTCTCGGCGTGGACCGGGCCGCTCTCGGTCTTCGCCGGGGCGTTCGCGCTGGCGATCTGCGCGTACCTGGCGGCGACCTACCTCACCGCGGAGGCGGTGATGCGGGGCGACCGGGAGCTCGAGGACGTGTTCCGGGTCCGCGCGCTGGCCGCGGGCGTGGTGGCCGGCGCGCTCGCGGCCGCGGGCCTCTTCGTCGTGCGCACCGAGGCGCCCGAGCTGTGGCACGGCATGACCCACCGGGGCCTGCCCTTCGTCGTGC
>BEHO01000204.1 GCA_002898915.1 bacterium HR12 | reverse complement strand
CTGGGCCTCGCGCCGGGCCGCCGCGAGCTGGGCGGCCTTCGCGCCCTCGGCCTCGAGCTCGCGCAGCCGAAGCTCGAGCTCGCGCAGCCGGGCCTTGACCTGGTCGTCCCGCTCGGCCTCGATGAGCCGCTTCTCCTCCTCGAACCGCTTCTCGATCTCGGGGAGGTCCTTCTGGCGGCGCTCCTCGTCCACGCGGGTGATCACGTACGCCGCGAAGTAGATGATCCGCTCCAGGTCCTTGGGGGCGATGTCGAGCAGGTACCCGAGGCGCGAGGGGACGCCCTTGAAGTACCAGATGTGCGTCACGGGGGCCGCGAGCTCGATGTGGCCCATCCGGTCGCGGCGGACCTTGGAGCGGGTGATCTCCACCCCGCAGCGCTCGCAGATGATCCCCTTGAAGCGCACGCGCTTGTACTTCCCGCACGCGCACTCCCAGTCCCGGGTCGGCCCGAAGATCTTCTCGCAGAACAGGCCGTCCTTCTCGGGCTTCAGCGTGCGGTAGTTGATGGTCTCCGGCTTCTTGACCTCGCCGTTCGACCACGCGCGGATCTGGTCCGCGGTGGCCAGACCGATCTTGATCTCGTCGAAGTAGTTGACGTCGAGCACCGGTCGCTCCGCCTCCTCAGCCCTACTCGAAGTCGGCCCCGGCCGGCTCGCGGCGGGACAGGTCGATGCCGAGCTCCTCGGCCGCCCGGAACACGTCCTCATCGGTCTCGCGCAGCTCGATCTCCTCGCCCTCGGCCGAGCGGACCTCGACGTTCAGGCAGAGGGACTGCATCTCCTTGATGAGGACCTTGAAGGACTCCGGGATGCCGGGCTCGGGGATGTTCTCGCCCTTGACGATGGCCTCGTACACCTTCACCCGTCCGAGGACGTCGTCGGACTTGATCGTGAGCAGCTCCTGCAGGGCGTAGGCCGCGCCGTACGCCTCGAGGGCCCACACCTCCATCTCCCCGAAGCGCTGGCCGCCGAACTGCGCCTTCCCGCCCAGGGGCTGCTGCGTGATCATCGAGTACGGGCCCGTCGAGCGGGCGTGGATCTTGTCGTCCACCAGGTGCAGGAGCTTCAGGATGTAGGCCACGCCGACGGTGATCGGCTCCTCGTACGGCTCGCCGGTGCGGCCGTCGAACAGGATGGCCTTGCCCACCTCGTTCACCAGGCGCTGGCCGTCCCGGTTCGGGCGGGCGCTCCGCAGCGCCTCCAGGATCTCGTGCTCCCGGGCGCCGTCGAACACCGGGCTCGCCACGTACACCGGCCCCTCGTGCTCCTGCCCGTCCTTCGTGAACCCGACCATCGCGGCCCACCCGAGGTGCGCCTCGAGGATCTGGCCGAGGTTCATCCGGGAGGGCACGCCGAGCGGGTTCAGGATGATGTCCACCGGCGTCCCGTCCGGGAGGAACGGCATGTCCTCCTCGGGCAGGATCTTGGCGATCACGCCCTGGTTCCCGTGGCGCCCGGCCAGCTTGTCGCCGTCGGAGATCTTCCGCTTCTGCGCCACGTACACCCGCACCAGCTGGTTCACGCCGGGCGGCAGCTCGTCGCCGTCCTCCCGGCTGAACACCCGGACGCCGATGACCTTCCCCGACTCGCCGTGGGGCACCTTCAGCGAGGTGTCGCGCACCTCGCGCGCCTTCTCGCCGAAGATCGCCCGGAGGAGCCGCTCCTCCGGCGTGAGCTCCGTCTCGCCCTTCGGCGTGACCTTGCCCACGAGGTAGTCGCCGGGGTGGACCTCGGCCCCGATCCGCACGATCCCCCGCTCGTCCAGGTCCTTCAGGATCTCCTCGGACACGTTCGGGATGTCGCGGGTGATCTCCTCCGGGCCGAGCTTCGTGTCCCGGGCGTCCACCTCGTGCTCCTCGATGTGGATCGAGGTGAGGATGTCCTCCTTCACGAGGCGCTCGGAGATGACGATGGCGTCCTCGTAGTTGTGGCCCTCCCAGGGCATGTAGGCCACGATCAGGTTGCGGCCCAGGGCGAGCTCGCCCGACTCGGTGGAGGGCCCGTCGGCGATGACCTGGCCCTTCGCCACCTTGTCGCCCTCGCGCACGATCGGCCGCTGGTTCAGGCAGGTCCCCTGGTTCGAGCGGCGGAACTTCTCCAGCTCGTAGGTGCGGAGCTCGCCGGAGCGCTCCCGGACCACGATGCGGTCGGCCGAGACCTCCTCCACGACCCCCGCCTCCTCGGCGAGGACCACGTCCCCGGCGTCCACCGCCGCCCGGAACTCCACGCCGGTGCCGACGAGCGGCGCCTCCGCCCGGAGCAGCGGGACCGCCTGGCGCTGCATGTTGGCGCCCATCAGGGCCCGGTTCGCGTCGTCGTGCTCCAGGAACGGGATCAGGGAGGCCGCCACGGAGATCAGCTGCTTGGGGCTGACGTCCATGTAGTCGACCTCCTCCGGCGGGACCGAGTCCACCTCCCCACCCTTGCGCCGCACGAGGACCGTGGGGTTCAGGAACCGCCCGTCGGGCCCGATCGGCTCGTTGGCCTGGGCGATGACGTGCTTGTCCTCCTCGTCCGCCGAGAGGTAGTCGATCTTGTCCGTGACCCGGCCGTTCACGACCCGGCGGTACGGGGTCTCGATGAACCCGTACTCGTTGATCCGGCCGTAGGTCGAGAGCGAGCCGATCAGGCCGATGTTCGGGCCCTCCGGGGTCTCGATGGGGCACATCCGGCCGTAGTGGCTGGGGTGGACGTCCCGGACCTCGAACCCCGCGCGCTCGCGCGAGAGCCCGCCCGGCCCGAGGGCCGAGAGGCGCCGCTTGTGGGTCAGCCCCGCCAGCGGGTTCGTCTGGTCCATGAACTGCGAGAGCTGGCTGGTCCCGAAGAACTCCTTGATGGCCGCCACGACGGGCCGGATGTTGATGAGCGTCTGGGGCGTGATGGCCTCCACGTCCTGCGTGGTCATGCGCTCCTTGACCACCCGCTCCATCCGGGAGAGGCCGATCCGGATCTGGTTCTGGATCAGCTCGCCCACCGCGCGCACCCGCCGGTTGCCGAAGTGGTCGATGTCGTCCGGCTCGTAGCCCTCGACGCCGGCGTGGAGCCGGACCAGGTAGACCACGGTCCGCACGATGTCCTCGTAGGTGAGGATCCCCTTGTACGAGGGCCCGCGCTCGCCGCGCTCGTCCTTCTGGAGCTCGGCGAAGACCCGGAACCGGGGCTGCTCCCAGCCCTTGCGGTCGGGGTTGGCGAGCTCGTCGAGCTCCTTGGCCCGCGCCTTCAGCTGGGCGAGCATCACGCCGTCGGCCGGCTCCAGCTTCTTGTTCACCTTGTACCGGCCGACCTTGGCGAGGTCGTAGCGCTTGGGGTTGAAGAACAGGTTCTCGAGGAGCGTCCGGGCGGACTCCGCCGTGGGCGGCTCGCCCGGCCGGAGCTTCCGGTAGATGTCCTCGAGGGCCTCCTCCGGCGTGTGGACGTGGTCCTTCTCCAGGGTGAACTTGATGGACTCGGCCCCGTCGAAGAGCTCGAGGATCTCCTCCTCGCTCCACCCGAGGGCCTTGAGCAGGATCGTCACGTTCTGCCGGCGCTTGCGGTCGATGCGGACCCCGACCGTGTCCTTCTTGTCCACGTCGAACTCGAGCCACGCGCCGCGGCTCGGCACGACCTTGGCCAGGTAGATGTCCTTGTCCGTGGTCTTGTCGATGTCCCGGCTGAAGTACACGCCGGGGCTCCGGACGAGCTGGGAGACGACGACCCGCTCGGTCCCGTTGATGATGAAGGTCCCCCGCTCGGTCATCATGGGGAAGTCCCCCATGAAGACCTCCTGCTCCTTGATCTCGCCGGTGGCCTTGTTCACGAACATGGCCTCGACGAAGAGCGGAGCGGCGTACGTCTGGTCCTTCTCGCGGCACTCCTTCTCGGAGAACTTCGGCTC
>BEHO01000203.1 GCA_002898915.1 bacterium HR12 | reverse complement strand
GGGTGGTCGGCGCCGTGGCCCTGACGGGCGTCGGTGCGCTCCCCGACGGCACGGTCCTCGGCGTCGGCTACCGCGACGGCCCGGAGGGCCGGACGACCTTCGCGCTCCGCGGGACGACGTGCGTGGCCGGCTAGTCCGGGTCAGACGACCCGGACCCCGTCCTTCCAGACCTGCTCGACGCGCTCCTTCAGGCTCGCGAAGTCGAAGGGGTCGCCATCTACGACCACGAGGTCGGCGCGCTTGCCGGGCTCGATCGTGCCGAGCTCGCGCTCGAGCCCCATGAGCTCGGCCGCGCTCGAGGTCGCCGCGACGAGGGCCTGCGTGGGCGTGAACCCGTGTTCCGCCATGAGCTCGAGCTCGCGCAGGTTCGTCCCGTGGGGAGCGACCGGACAGTCGGTGCCCATCGCGACCTTCACGCCCGCCTCCGCCGCGCGCCGGAAGGCGTCGAGCTCCGGACGGCCGAGCTCCCGAAGCTTGGCCCGGACCGGCTCGGGGATCTTGGGGTCGCCCGCGAGCTCGTCCGTCGTGTCACCGGCGGTGAGGGTCGGGACGAGCCACGTCCCGCGCTCCAGCATCAGCTCGATCGCCTCGTCGTCGAGGAAGGTCCCGTGCTCGATCGAGCGCACGCCCGCCCGCACCGCACGCTTGATGCCCTCGGCCCCGTGCGCGTGGGACATCACCCATCGGCCGAGGTCCGCCGCGGCCTCGACGATCGCGCGGACCTCCTCCTCCGAGAAGTTCGGCTGCCGGGGGTCGTCCGTCGGCGAGAGGAACCCGCCGCTCGAGGCGATCTTGACGACGTCCGCCCCGGCCCGGATCACCTCGCGGACCTTGGCCGCGACCCCGGCGACGCCGTCGCAGACCCCGTCGGGCATCCCCGGGTACGGGGTGCCCCAGGCGCCGCGGGCGCCGCTCGGCAGCCACGGGTCGTTGTGCCCGCCGGTCATCGAGAGCATCGTCACCGAGATCTGCATCCGCGGCCCGACCAGCAAGCCCTGCTCGACCGCGGCCCGCATGCCGGCGTCGGCGCCGCTCGCGTCCCGGACCGTCGTGATGCCGAGGGCGATCGTCCGGCGCAGGTTCTCGGCGAGCCGGAAGAACCGGAGCGAGAACGGCTCGTGCATGAGCCGAACCTCGTCGAAGTCCTCGTAGGAGAAGGCGATGTGCACGTGGACGTCGAACAGGCCGGGCAGGATGGCCTTGCCCGTGCAATCGACGGCCTCGTCACCGTCGAGCCCCGGACCGACCGCGAGGATGCGCCCGTCCTCCACGACCACGTCGGCCTCGGCCAAAGGCGCCCCCGTCCCGTCGAAGACCCGACCTCCCGTGAACACCGTGCGCGTCATCGTCCTCCCCTCGTCACGCCTCGCCCGGCGCGCCTCGCGCTGCACGCCGCTCCGGCGCAGCCTACACTCCGCGCTGTATCGCCGTTCAACCGAGGAGGGCCCGCACGTGGACATCCGTCTGACCGCCGAGGACGCCGCGCTGAAGGCTCGCGCCCGCGCGTTCTGCGACGAGGTGCTGATCCCGCTGGAGGACGAGTGCGAGGAGCTCGGGGGGCTGTCCCCGGAGAGCTTCGAGCTGGCCAAGCGCGCCGTGATCGAGCGCGGGTTCAACGCCATCAACCACGCGGTCGAGGACGGCGGCCAGGGGTACGACATCTTCCAGCAGGTGCTGATCGAGGAGGAGTGGGGCCGCGCCACCGGAGCCCTCTGGGATATCCCCTGGCGGCCCTCGATCCCGCTCGCCGCGGCCACGGAGGAGCAGAAGGAGGAATACCTGCGTCCCGCCTGCCGCGGTGAGCGGCGCGACTGCTACGCGATCACCGAGGCCGGCGCCGGCTCGGACCCCACGATGGTGGAGACCACCGCGGTGTGGGACGGCGACGCCTGGGTGCTGAACGGCACGAAGTGGCACGTCACCTCGGGGGACGTGGCCGACTTCATCCTCGTCCACGCCCACGTGGACGGCGATCCCGCGAAGGCCACCATCTTCCTCGTCGACAAGGACCTGCCGGGGGTCCGGGTCGTCCGCACGCCGAGGTACATGCACACGTTCGTGTTCGAGCACCCCATCTTCGCCTTCGAGGACGTGCGGCTCGGCCCCGACAAGGTCCTGGGCGAGGTCGGCCAGGGGTACGAGCTCACGAAGGACTGGTTCGTCGAGGAGCGCATCATGATCGGCGCGAGGACGGTCGGCGCCGCGACGAGGGCCCTCGAGCTCTCCCTCGACTTCGCCAAGAGCCGGGTCCAGTTCGGCAAGCCGATCGTGGAGCACCAGGCCATCGAGTTCATGCTGGCCGACATGGCGGCCGAGCTCATGGCGGCCAAGTCGATGCTCTACCGCGTGGCGTGGCAGGCCGCCCGCGGCGGCGCCGGGCGCAAGGAGATCCACGCGCTCGCGAGCGCGGTCAAGCTCGTGTGCTCCGAGACCGCCGGCCGCATCATCGACCGCGCCGTCCAGATCCACGGCGGTCGCGGCTACATGCGCGAACAGCCCGTCGAGCGCCTGTACCGCGAGATCCGCGTGGACCGGATCTGGGAGGGCACCTCCGAGATCCAGCGCATGGTGATCGGCAACGAGCTCCGCAAGCGCGGCGCCGGCGTGTACACCGGTTGGCCCGTCGCGGGCCCCAAGGAGGCGGACCCCCGCTAGGGATCCCGCCCCGCCCGGGCCTCCGCCCACCGAGCGTCACCCGCCAGAGTGCCTCCCGCCCCGAGCCGGAGCACCGGGGCGAGTGGGGAGGTCGCTGCTGAGGGCGGGCGCGTGGCCAGCGCGGAGGCATCGTCCCCCTCCCCGAACGGCCCGTAGACCACCGGCTCCTGCACCGGATCCACGTCCGAGCCCCGCAGCACCGGCTCCGGGGTGTGCACCCTCCCGTCGGGGCGGAGCCAGACGAGCCCGCCCTCGGGGGTGCGTCGGATGCGCCACCCGTGCTCGTGCACCAGGCGGTGGTGGAAGGAGCAGAGGAGCGTGAGGTTCTCAAGGGTGGTCGGGCCCCCGAAGCGGTGGAAGACGATGTGGTGGGCCTCGCAGAACGCCCGCGTGCCGCAGCCGGGGAACGTGCAGCCCCCGTCCCGGTACCGCACCTGGCGCACCATCCAGACAGGCGGCCGCCGCGGCTCCCGGCGGCGGTGGAGGACCCTGCCGGAGGGGTCCTCGTGGAGGTGCTCCAGCGTCCCGGTGCAGGCAAGGCGGGATGCGGCCCCGGGATCTGCCACCCCGCCCGCCTCGAGCTCCGCCCCGCGCCCGACCGGGCCCACCTGGGCATGCAGGACCACGGTGGCGGAGACCGAGGGACCCTCCCCCTCCCCCGCCCATCCCGTGCAGAGGGCGAGGATGGCATCGGCCCGGCGGGCCGGGGCGGAGCCGGGGTCCTCCTCCCCGGGCAGGACGGGGATCCTGCCCGCCACCTCCTCCACGGCAGTAGCGAGCCTCACCCCGTCCGCCGCCGGGAGGTCCAGGTCCAGGTGGAACCGCCTCCCCGCGTCGTAGAGGTACCAGGTGCAGCTCCGTTCCCGGAGCAGCCGCTCCTCCTGCTCTCGGCCCCTTTGCTCCTCGAGCTCGCCCCGGCGCCGTACCGCCGCGTAGGAGACCCGGGCAGCCCAGCGGATCAGGCCCTCCTCGGTCCCGGGGGTGGCGTACCGGGCGAGCTCGATCGCCTTGTCCGGGCCGAGCACCCCCTGCTCCAGGGCCTCCCCGAGCCGGGGCAGGCGCTCCAGGGCCCCTGCCGCCTCCACCATCCGCCTCGCCTTCCAGCCGGAGAGGCCGTAGCGCATCTGGAGGAGGTGGGCGGTGTCCCTCGCGCCTTCTTCCCGGGCTCGCCCGGTCCGCTCGAGCTCCACCACCGCCCGGAGCAGGGCCCGGAAGGCCCG
>BEHO01000202.1 GCA_002898915.1 bacterium HR12 | reverse complement strand
CCCGTCGAGATCCAGGGTCATCCCGTTCTTCAGGTCGTTCGTGGACACGGTCATGCTCATCGGACGGTCTCCTCGGGTCGCATCGGCGCAGGAAGCATAGGGCCGCCGCCGCCGGCCATCACGGGGCGACGTCGAGGAGGTCGCGGGGCGCACGACCGAGCACCGTCGGCCCGTCGGCGGTGACGACCACCATGTCCTCGATGCGGACGCCGCCGAGGCCCGGGACGTAGACGCCGGGCTCGATCGTCACGATCGCCCCCTCCGGGAGCACCTCGCCCGCCGGCGCCTCGCGCCGCAGGAACGGCGCCTCGTGGATCTCGAGCCCGACGCCGTGGCCGAGGCCGTGTGGGAAGGCCTCCCCGAGGCCCGCCTCCTCGATCACGGAACGGGCGGCCGCGTCGACCTCGCGGAGGGCGGCGCCCGGCCGGGCGGCGGCGATCCCCGCGGCCTGGGCGCGGGTCACGAGCCCGTGGATCTCCCGGAGCCGCTCCGGGGGCTCCCCGAAGGTCACGGTGCGGGTCATGTCCGAGCGGTACCCGTCCACCGCGGCGCCCATGTCGACCTTCACCACGTCGCCGCGCCGCAGCGGGCGATCCGTGGGGCGATGGTGGGGCTCGGCCGCGTGCTCCCCGAAGGCCACGATGGGGTCGAAGCCCCGGTCCTCCGCGCCCGCTCGGCGCATCGCGACCTCGAGCTCCAGGGCGAGCTCGCGCTCGGAGACCCCCTCGCGCAGACCGGCCAGGACCACGCGCTCGAAGGCCTCGTCCGTCGCCCCCTGCGCCCGCTCGATGCGCGCGCGCTCCTCGGGGTCCTTCACCGCCCGGAGCGGCTCGACGACCGGCTCCGCGGGCACGAGCTCCATCCGAGCGGCGGCCTCGACGAGCCGTTGCCACCCGCCGTAGGTGAGCCCCTCGCGCTCGAACCCGACGCGCGCCGCCCCCAGGTCCGCGAGGGCCCGAGCCAGGTGCGGCGGGGCCTCGTCCCGGTAGATCCGCCGCTCGAGATCGGGGCTCTCCTCGGCCGCCTGGGCCTCGTAGCGGCCGTCGGTGAGCAGGATCGCCCCGTCCCGCCCCAGCACGAGCTGGCCGTTGGAGCCGGTGAAGCCGGTCAGGTACCGGACGTTCGGCAACCGCGTCACCAGGAGCGCGTCGAGGCCGAGCTCCGCCAGGCGCGCCGCGGCCCGCGCCCGCCTCAGGGCGTGATCCACCGCAGCGCCTCCAGGGCCAGGTGGTACCCGCCGGCGCCGAACCCGACGATCTGCCCCCGGCACACGGCGGAGATCACCGACCGGTGCCGGAAGGGCTCGCGGGCGTGGACGTTCGTCTGATGGACCTCGATCACCGGGACCCCGCAGGCCTCGATCGCGTCGCGCAGCGCGTACGAGTAGTGGGTGAGGGCGCCGGGGTTCGCCACGACGGCCTCGAAGCCCTCGTCGGCCGCGCCGAGGAGCCAGCCGACCAGATCCCCCTCGTGGTCGGACTGGCGCCAGGCCACCTCGTGCCCCAGCTCGGCGCCGCGGCGCGCCACCTCCTCCATGAGCTCGTCCAGGGTCCTGGCCCCGTACCGCTCGGGGTCCCGCCGTCCGAGCGCCCCGAGGTTCGGCCCGAACAGGAACAGCACCCTCACGCCCCACCCCCGACCGTCGCCCGCGCCCCCATCTCGACGAGCACCTCCTCGATGAGCCCCTCGGGCACGTCCTCGACCACGCGTGGTCGCCCCACGTCCTCGAGGAGCACGAACCGGATCCCTCCCGCGTACTTCTTGTCCAGCCGCATGGCGGCCAGGATCTCCCCCACCCCCGGGAGCTCGCCCCGCGTCTCCAGGCCGAGGGAGGCGAGGAGGCGGACGTGACGCGCGTGGAGACCCTCCGGCGCGAGGCCGAGGCGCTCGGCCAGGCGGGCCGCGAAGCGCATCCCGATCGAGATCGCCTCGCCGTGGGAGCGGCCGCGGAACGCCTCCAGGCGCTCGAGCGCGTGCCCCAGGGTGTGGCCGTAGTTCAGGACCAGGCGGGCGCCGGTGTCGCGCTCGTCCCGGGCCACGACGCCGGCCTTGGCCCGCACGCACCTCGCGACGAGGTCCTCGAGGGCCTCCGGGTCCCGCCGGAGCACCGGCCCGGGCTCCCGCTCCAGCATGGCGAGGAGCTCCGTGTCGAGCGTGAGCCCGTACTTCGCCACCTCGGCCAGGCCCGAGCGGTACTCGCGCTCCGGCAGGCTCCCGAGCGTGGCCACGTCGGCGAGCACGGCGACGGGCTGGTGGAAGGCCCCGACGAGGTTCTTGCCCTCCGGGAGGTTCACCGCGGCCTTGCCCCCGATCGCCGCGTCGACCTGCGCCGTGAGCGTGGTCGGCACCTGGACGAAGGGGACCCCGCGCATGTACGTGGCGGCGACGAAGCCCGCCAGGTCCCCGACGGCGCCGCCGCCGAGCGCCACGACCGGGTCCCCCCGGTGGGCCTCCTGGACCGCGAGCTGACGGAGCACGGCGGTGTAGACGGCGAGGGACTTCGCCTCCTCCCCCTGCGGCACGCCGATGTGGACGGCCGGGAGGCCGACCGAGGCGAGACCCGCGGCGAGCCGCTCGAGGTACCGCTCGGCCACGGCGGCGTCGGCCACCACGAACGCCCGCTCGGCGCCGGGCAGGGGCGGGAGGTGATCGCCCGCGCGCTCGAGCACCCCGGCCCCGACGACGACGTCGTAGGCGCGCCCCGGGACCGGAACGGTCACCCGGACCAACGCAGGAGCTCCTCCCGGATCCGCCCCGCCACCTCCTCGGGCGTCCCCGTGGCGTCCACCACGTGGGCCGCGAACTCCCGGTACAGGGGCTCGCGCTCCCGGTACAGGCGATCCAGGTCCTCGGGGCGGCGGATCAGGGGCCGGTCCTCGGCGGGGCGGACGCGCTCGCGGAGGACCTCGAGCGGGACCGAGAGGAACACCACCTCGCCGGTGGCCCGGAGCGTCACCCGGTTGGCGGGCTCGAGCACGACCCCACCCCCGCAGGAGACGACCGCGCGGTCGCGCGTGCTCACCTCGGCCAGGGCCGCCGCTTCGCGGGCGCGGAACCCGGGCTCGCCCTCCCGCTCGAAGATCTCCCGCACGCTGGCCCCGGCCGCCCGCTCGATCTCCGCGTCGAGCTCGACGAAGGGGACCCCGAGCATCCCGGCGAGCACCGGCCCCACGGTCGACTTGCCCGAACCCGGCATCCCCACGAGGTACACGATCACGGCAACCCCTCCACGAACGCCCGGAGGTTCCGGCGGGTCTCCTCGAGCGAGTCTCCGCCGAACTTCTCCAGCACCGCGTCGGCCAGCACGAACGCCACCACCGCCTCCCCCACGACCCCGCCCGCCGGCACCGCGCAGACGTCGGTGCGCTGACGGATGGCCTTCGCCGGCCGCATCGTGGCGAGGTCCACCGTCGGCTGGGGTTCCGGGACCGTGGCGAAGGGCTTCATGGCCGCCCGCAGCCGGATCGGCTGGCCGGTGCTCATGCCGCCCTCGATGCCCCCGGCGCGGAGGCTCCCGCGGGCGAGACGCCCGTCCCGGAGCAGGATCGCGTCGTGGGCGCGCGAGCCCCGCCGCCCGGCCAGGGCGAAGCCGTCGCCGACCTCGACCCCCTTCACCGACTGGATCGACATCACCGCCGCCGCCAGACGCGCATCGAGCTTGCGGTCGGCCTGGACGTGGGAGCCGAGCCCCGGCGGGCACCCGTACGCCAGGACCTCGAAGACGCCGCCGAGCGTGTCGCGCTCGCGGCGCACGCGGTCGATCTCGGCCACCATCGCCTCCGACGCCGCCGGGTCGAAGGCCCGCACCGGCGAGGCGTCGATCGCGTCGAGATCCTCGGGCGTGGGCAGCCGCCGCGAGCGGGACGCCGCGCGACCGATCC
>BEHO01000201.1 GCA_002898915.1 bacterium HR12 | reverse complement strand
CCTCGGTGGGATCCGGGGGCGTCCGGCGGTACCGCTCGACCCGACGACGCATCTCCTGGAGCGAGCCGGCGCCGTTCTTCTCGCCGAAGGCCTCCCACGCGAGGCTCACCGGGAGCGGCGTGTGGTGCGCGAAGAACCCGCCGCCCGCGATGAACCCTTCCGGCGCGTGGAGTTTGAACAGGAGGGGCTCTCCGGGCGCGAGGGCGTGGAACCCGCGTCGGCCGCTCGGCTGCCAGAAGTTGACCTCGTCGAGGTCCGGCATCGCGGCCAGGTGCCGGTACCAGTCGTTGTCGGTCACTGCGACGAACGCGTGCATCCCCAGGATGCAGTCGGGTGCAGGGTGACCTTGCAGTCCAGCCGGCGATGCGGTGGCCCCCGGTCGCCAGCGGATGTCGTGGGGCTCGACCGTGTCAACGGGTGGACGGCCGATGAGGGTCCGTCCGGCCGAGCGCGTGAACCCGTTGACGGCTCCGTCCGCCGAAGATGCGGTCAGCGTGTTGACGAGTAGGCGGAGGGTGACGGCCGACGGCCGTCACCATGGTGACGAGGTGCGGGTCGATGCCTCCGGCGGTCGTGCGTGTGGACCCGCACGGATCCTGGACACGGAAGGAACGGGACGGCCGGGGAGGGCATCCGGCCGTCCCGTTCTGGGCCGCGAACGCTTCAGTCGTTCCCTTGGTCCTCCTCCAGGTCGTCCTGGACGTCGGCCTGGTCCTCCTGGTCGTCACCCTGGTCGTCCGAGTCCTCGGCCTCGTGGGAGTCCTCGGACCCGTCCTCGCCCTGGTCGTCGGCGATCTCGACGTCCTCGGCCTCGTGCGCGTCCTCGGCGTCTTCCACGTCCTCGGTCATGCCCTCGTCCGAGTCCTCGGCCTCGCACCGGTCATCCGCGTCCTCGTCGGCGTCCTCGGCGTCCTCGGAGTGGTCATCCGCCTCATCGGCGTCCTCGGCATCCTCGGCCTCATCCGCGTCCTCGGCCTCGCACTCGTCGTCCGCCTCATCCGCGTCGTCGGCCTCGGGAACGTCCTCGTCCTCGGCCTCGACCGGGTCGTCGGCCTCGTCCGCGCCGTCGACGGCATCCTCCGAGCCGCTCGCCTCCGTGACCTCAGGCCCCGTGACCCCGGTGACCGTGGGCTCCGTGACCTCCGTCGTCTCGTCCTCCCACGCCGTGGGGAGCGCGCCGGAGGCGTAGGCGGCGGCCCCGCCCATGAGCGCCAGGGCCGCTGCCGCGACCAGGATCTTGAGCCCCCGCGTGGGTCGCCGGAGCTTCTCGTACCACTTCGCTGCCATCCCCACCTCCTGAAGTCCCTCGGGTCCGTCGCCCGTTCCCGCCCCGTGATCGCGCCGCCCTGGCCGAAGTGCACGGTCGAGGTAGGGGGATTTCCGTGGTCCCCCGCACGGGGGACTCCAGCGTAGGGACGCTCGCGGTCGATACAGGGATGGATGCTCGAGGAGGCGCCGCGAGACACGTCGGCCGAAGCGCCCCCGTACATCCCGGGCGGGTTCCCCGATAGGAAGGGCGATGGACCGATGCAGGCACGGGGCGACGCCGCCCGGGATGTGGACGGGGAGGCCGAACTCGTCGAGCGGGCTCGGCGCGGCGATCGCGAGGCGTTCGGGGAGCTCTTCCGCCTCCACCACGACCGGCTGTACCGGCTGGCGCGGGCGCACGTCGGCGACGCCGCCGACGACGTCGTCGCGGAGACCTTCCTCCGCGCCTGGCGCGGGTTGGACCGGTACCGGCCCATGGGCCCGCCGTTCGTGGCGTGGCTCTACGGGATCGCCCGGCACGTGGTGGCGGACGAGCTCCGGCGGCGCAGCCGCGTGCACCTGGTCGCGGTGGCCCCCGACGCGCCCTCGGAGGTGGCGGGGGAGACCGACCGACTGGCGCTCGCGGCGGCCATCCGACGCCTGCCCGAGCGCCAGCGTCAGGTGCTCGAGCTCAAGTTCCTCGTGGGGCTGTCGAACGAGGAGGTCGGCCGGGCGTTGGGCAAGAGCCCGGGCGCGGTGAACGCGATCCAGTGGCGGGCCCTCGAGGCGCTGCGAGGGATGTTGGAGGAGACGTGGAGCGAGGGTTGATCCGGGACCTGGAGCGCTGGGAGCGGGGTGAGCTGCCCCTCGAGGCGCTCGAGGCTGCCCACGGCGCCCGTGCGCGGACGCTGGCCGAGCTCCACGGTCGGCTCGCGGCCCTCGGCGCGGACCCCGTTCCGTCGCCGGAGGTGGCTTGGGCGGAGCTCGCCCCGAGGCTGCCGGCCCGCGGCAGCGTCGCGCCGCTCCCGGCCCGGCGGCTCCCGCGGGCGCTCGTGGCCGCAGCGGCGGCCGCCGCCGTCGCGCTCGCGCTCGGGGTGGCGACCCCGAGCCCCGTCCGCCATGAGCTCCTGTCCTTCTTCGAGCGGGTCCGGGCGGCGCTCGGCCTGGAGGCGAAGCGCTCCGGGCCCGGGATCGCTCCTCCGTCGGATGGGCTCCCGACCCCCGTCTCCCCGGCGGGCGGAGCGAGCGCCCCCGCGGGTCATGGGGACGAGCCCGATGCGGTGGGCGCGGTGGAGGACGAGGACGAGGCCGAGGCCGAGGACGCCACCGAGGACGACGACCCCGACGAGGGGGACGACCCCGACGGCACGATGCGCGATCCCGACGACCGCGACGACGTGGAGAGCGACGACGTCGATGCGGACGAGACCCGGGAGAGGGACGCGGACGAGATTCAGGACGAGGATCCTGACGGGGATCTCGAGCGAGACGCCGAGGACTAACACCCCGCCGCTTTCTCGAACGCCCGTTCGTGTCGGACCCTCCCCCTAGCTTCCAGCCTGAAGCGGTTCGGTCGCGGCCCCCTCCATGACCGCCGCCCTCCGGGTGCGCTTGCCTGGCGTGGGACGGGGCCGTCGGCCCCGCCGGGAACCCCGCGGTGAACGAGGAGGGACGGATGCTGCGGTCGTGGCGCGAGGTGCGGGACGCTCGTCGGAAGGGGCGGCGAGACGGAAGGGCGGGGGTTCCGAACCCCAAGGACGACGCCATCCCGTTCGAGCTGCGCGAGATCCTGGCGCGGGCCGATGCCAGGGTCGAGGAGCTCATGCAGCGTTGGCGGCGGGAGGACGCGGAGCTCGTCGCGGAGCTGGCGGAGGCCGAGCGGGACGCGGCGGAGGCAGCCGCGCGTCTGGCCGACGCCCAGTCCCGTCGGGACGCTGCGCGAGCCGACCATGACCGTCGCACGGCCGAGGAGGACGAGCGGGTCTCGCGCCTCCAGGCCCAGCTGGAGGAGCTCGCCGCGGCCGGGGGACCGGGCGTCGGGTTCGGGCTGGAGGAGACCGCGCTCGAGGAAGCGTCGGGTGAGCCCTCGGACGGCGCCCTGCCGGACGACGTGGAGCTCGACCATCTGGTCCCCCCGGACCCGGCGCCGGATCCCGACGACGCCGACCCGCATCCGGGACTGGCCGAGTCAGGCCCCGTCGATGCCGTCCCGGATCCCGCCCAGACCTCGGACCCGACCCCGGCGCTCGGCTCCGTCGTGCCCCACCCGGCGGTGCGGCGCGCGTCCGAGGCACCCTCCCTCGAGGCCAAGGATGAGGCCTGGGCGGCCGCCTGGGGGCCGGTGGAGGAGGGATGGCACGGGATCGGTCCGGTCCTCTACTGGGTCGTCGTCCTCGCGATCCTCGTCGGCGAGTTCCCGCTGAACGCCGTCGCCTTCCGGCTGTTCCGCGAGCCGGACCTGTTCACCTACGTCATGACGGCGAGCCTCGCGATCGCCATCGTCGCCATCGCCCACTTCGTGGGGAGCGTGCTCGCCGGCCGGTCGACCTCTCGGGCGGCGCGGTGGATCGTCGCCGGGTTCGCGGTCGTCCTGACGGTGGCCATCGGGGTGATCTCGGTGATCCGGTACGACTACC
>BEHO01000200.1 GCA_002898915.1 bacterium HR12 | reverse complement strand
GGCGCCTCGGTCTCGCCCTCGGCCGAAGTCTCCGTCTCGCCTTCGGCCGGCGGAACCTCGCCGCCGGCCCCCGCCTCGGCCGGCGCCTTCTTCCTTCCCCGACCGCGACCGCCGCGACGGCGGCGCTTCCGGGGAGCGGCCGGGGCCTGAGCGCCCTCGGCCGCGGCCACAGCATCGCCGTCCCCGCTCACCGCCCCGGGCGACACCTCGGTCGCCAGCGCCTCGGTCGGGTCGGCCGGCCCCCCACCGTCCGCGTCACCCGCGTCGGCGGAGGTCTGCGCCGTCCCGGCGCTCCCGCCTCCGCGGCCTCGTCCGCCCCGACGCCGCCGGCGCGGCCCGGAGGACGTCCCGACCTCCGCGGTCGCCGCGGTCGGCTCGGTCGGCTCGGACGACCGATCCGTCCCGGTCGTCTCGATCGGCTCGACGACCGTGCTCTGTTCCTCGCTCATGGATGCTCCTCCCACCTCCGCGAGCGCGGCACCCCCGGCGCGGAACGGGGACGAGCGGAGCGGGCCCGAGGGTGCGAGCTCCCGAGGCCGGGAGCGGCATCCGACGAGATCGCTGTGGGCGCGAACGGGGCCGATCCCGAACCGGCTCCGTCCGCCGGCGCACGTTCGCGCACGAGCAGTTCCCGTCCCGGCGCCGGCGCGCAACCGCAGCTCCCCGGGTGTCCTCCCGGGCGCCGCGACACGGCCGCGCCGCATGTCCTCATCCCGCCAGGCGCTGCGCTCCTCGCGCGCACCCGACGGGCACGTCTGGACACAGCCTAGCAGGGACGCCCGACGGATGCTGGGAGGACTAGTCCCCGGGGACTAGGCTCGTTCCGGATGAACCCGCCCAGAACCCGCTCGCCGTCGGATACCGGAGCCCCGGCCCACGCGCCGAGACTCCGAGGTATGGAGCGAGGGCTGGTTCGAACGGCCACGCGCGTGCGCGTCCTCGTCGTGGACGACAACGCGGGGTTCCGGGATTCCCTGGTGTCGCTCCTCGCCACCGGGGACTTCGACGTGGTCGGCGAGGCTGGCTCGGGCCCCGAGGCGCTCGATCTCGTGGAGCGCGTCCGCCCCGACGTCGTGCTCATGGACGTGCGGATGCCGGGCATGGACGGGATCGAGACGACCCGGCGCCTCAAGGCCGGCCACCCCGAGCTGGGGGTCGTCGCGCTCTCGGGCCACGAGGACCAGGACGTGGTGCGCGACATGCTCGTCGCGGGGGCGAACGGGTACGTGCTCAAGGACTCCGACGGGGACCAGATCCTGAGCGCGGTGCTCGAGGCCGCGGGCGGCCGCGCGCTGCTCTCCCCCGTCATCACCCCCCGGGTCATCGAGGAGCTCGCCGAGGCGCTCGAGCGCGAGCGGCGGCGAGCCCGCGAGCTCGAACAGGCCCAGGCGGCGCTCGTCGAGCGCTCCACCCGGCGCCAGCAGCTCGTGGCCCGCCTCTCCCACGAGCTGCGGACCCCGGTGACCGTGATCCTCGGGATGGCCCAGACCCTCGCCAAGACCCCCGACGGCCCCGAGCGGACCGAGCTGCTCGAGCGCATCATCGCTCGAGCCCGCGATCTCGCACGCCTGGTCGAGCGGTTCGAGCTCGCCCTCGACGCCGGCCTCACCGAGCACGTGGATCTCGTCCGCCTGGCCTCGGATCTCGCGGCCCAGAGCCCACGCGTCCGTGTGGAGGCCGAGGGCGATATCCCGCCGGTCCCGCTGGGGCCCGGGGCCGCGCGACGGATCCTCGAGGAGCTCCTGGACAACGCCCTGCGCTTCTCGCCGGAGGGCTCGCCGGTGGAGGTGCGGCTCGGCGTCGGCGACCGCCGGGTCGAGGTCCGGGTGCGGGACCACGGCCCAGGGGTGGCGCCGCAGGATCGCGAGCGGATCTTCGGCCCGCTCGAGCAGGTGGAGGACGTCAACGTGCGCGTCCACCAGGGCGCCGGGATGGGGCTCGCGCTCGCTCGGACGGCGGCCCGGACGATGGGAGGGGACGTCACGCTCGAGGTCTCCGGTCCGGAGGGCTCGACCTTCCTGTGGACGATCGACCTCAGCCACCCGCGGCGGAGCACGCCGGCCCGCGTCAGATGAACCGGCGCATGTGGATGTTGAGCAGCAGGCCGACCGCCGCCGCGTTCGTGAGCAGGGCGCTCCCCCCGTAGGAGAGGAACGGCAGCGGGATGCCGGTGATCGGCATGATCCCGATCGTCATCCCCACGTTCACGAACATCTGGATCGCGAGCATCGCGGCGATGCCCGCCGCGACGTAGGTCCCGAAGGGGTCCTTCGCCAGGGCCGAGATTCGGAGCGCCCGCCACAGGAGCAGGGCGAACAGGAGGAGCACCGACCCGGTCCCGACGAACCCGAACTCCTCGCCGACGACCGTGAAGATGAAGTCGGTGTGCTGCTCGGGCACGAAATCGAGGTTGGTCTGGGAGCCCCGCAGGTAGCCGAGGCCGGTGAGCCCGCCGGACCCGATCGCGATCTCGGCCTGCTGGCGGTTCCAGAGCGCGCTCTCGTCCACGTTCGCCGGGTCGAACAGGGCCCGGACGCGCTCGAGCTGGTACTCGCGCACCAGCCCCGTCTGGAGCGCGGCCACCACGAGGACCAGGCCCGTGAGCGCGAGGACCGCGAGGTGCCGCGCCCGAGCGCCGGCGACGACGAGCATCCCCACGAGGATCGAGGCGAGCACGATCGAGGTGCCGAGGTCGGGCTGGAGGAACACGAGGAGGGCGGGGAGCCCCGCGATGGCCGTCGCGCTGTAGATGTGGGGCAGCGCGAGCTCGCTGGTCGACCGATGCAGCTCGGACAGGAACGCCGCGAGCATGATGATGAGGGCGACCTTCGCCACCTCGGACGGCGTGAGCTGGAACCCGAAGAACTCGAACCATCGCTGCGAACCCTTCACGGCCGTGCCGAGCGGGGTCCGGACCAGGATCAGGAGGACGACCGACCCCAGGTAGATCATGCCCGCGTAGACCTTGAAGAACCGGTAGTCGACGCTCGCGACGAGGAGCGCCAGCACGACGCCGAGCGCCGCGAACGTGGCCTGCCGCTTGAGGTAGAAGCCCGGGTCCTCCCCGATCGCCGCGAGCGACCGGTGGGTCGCCGAGTAGATGAGCAGGAGCCCCACCGACACGAGGGCGATTGCGACGAGCACGAGCACCGGATCCAGGTGCCGGATCGGCCGCCGCTCCGCCGGCACGGCGCGTCCCGCGACGAGATCCATCAGTCCGTCCCCTCCGCGCCCACCGTATCGGTCCTCTCCAGGCCGTAGATCCCCTCGATGATGGAGCGCGCGATCGGCGCCGCGGTGGTCGAGCCGTGGCCGCCCTGCTCGACCATCACGACGACGACGTGCCGCTCGCCATCCGCCTCGGTCATCGCCGCGAACCAGGAGGTGTCCTGCCGGCCGAAGACCTCGGCCGTCCCGGTCTTCCCGGCCACCCACACCTGGTCGAAGGGGAACCCCGCGAAGGCCCCGGCCGCCGTGCCCGACCGGGGCACCTCGGCGAGGGCCTGGCGCACGTAGGCGACGTCCTCCTGCGGGAACGGGAGGCGACGCTTGCAGCGGACCCGCGCCTCCCGCACGACCGGTCCCTCGGGCCGCTGCACCCGATCCAGGAGGTGGGGGGCGCAGATGCGCCCGTCGTTCTGCAGCGCGGCGTAGGCCACGGCGAGCTGCAGCGGCGTCACGAGCGTGTCCCCCTGACCGATCGTCATGAGGATGAAGTCCCCGGGCACCCACCGGCCCTCGGGGAACAGCTTGGGGAACTCCCGGTGGATCTCGGCCTTCCACGCCGCGTCGGGGACCCGGCCGTCCTTCTCGAAGGGCAGATCGATCCCGGTCGGACGGCCGAACCCGATGGCCCGGAGATCCCGCTGGAGCGGTTCCCGCGGCGG
>BEHO01000199.1 GCA_002898915.1 bacterium HR12 | reverse complement strand
ACGTCGAGCGCGTGGGGAGACAGGTCGGCCAGCTCGTCAGCCAGGGGCAGCCGCGGATGACGGTGACCCTCGAGTTCGCGGTGGACGCGGAGCGCTACCGCGTGACCCGCTCGACGCCCGCCGCGCGGGGGGCGACGAGGGTGCTGCTCGAACGGTTCGTGGACGGGGGGTGGGTCCAGGCGGGGGAGGGCGCCGACCGGGTCCGCGAGGCCGACGCGATGATCCGGGAGGCCATCGGCCTCGACTACCAGGCCTTCACGCGCTCGGTGCTGCTCCCGCAGGGCAGGTTCGCCGAGTTCCTGGTGGGGGATGCCGCGGAGCGGCGGCGGATCCTCACCGAGCTGCTCGGCCTCGAGCTGTTCGAGCGGCTCCCCCGCCGCGCCGGGGAGCTCCGGCGTGAGGCCGAGGCCCGGGTGGGCGCGATGGAGCGGGTGATCGAGGACGAGTACGCGGGCGTCACCCCCGAGGCCCTGGCGGACGCTGAGGCGGCGGCGCGGGAGGCGGAGGAGCGGGAACGGTCGCTCGCCGAGGCCGAGGCCCGGGTCCGGGAGGTGGGGGCGGCCCTCGAGCGCGCGGAGGCCGAGGCCCGCGAGCTCGCCGGGCTCGCCGCGTCGCTGGAGGGCGCGGCCCGACTGGCGGAGGAGGCGGAGCGCGCGATCGAGGGCCTCGTCCGGACCCTGGCGGAGGTCGAGGGGCGGGTGAAGGAGCGCGCGAGAGCCGTGGCCGCGGCCGAGCGCGCCCTCGCGCGGGCCCGGGCGGCGCGCGCGAGGGCCGAGGCGGCGTGGGGCACGCCGGCGGATCTCGGACGGCTGCGGGCCACGGCCGAGGGCTGGGTGGCGACGGTTGCCCGGCGGTCGGAGATCGAGGCTGCGGCGGCCCGCGCCCGCGACGCGGTGAAGGGTGCCGAGGCCGGCGTGGCGACGGCGGAGGCCGCGGTGGGGCCGGCCGAGGAGGAGCTGGAGGCGGCCCGCGCGGCGCTCGCCGAGGCCGAGGAGGAGCTGGAGGCGGCCCGCCACGCCGAGCTCGTGACCGCCGTGCGCGCGGGTCTGCGGGTCGGCGAGCCCTGCCCGGTGTGCGGCGCCCCCATCGAGCGCCTGCCGAGGGCGAGGGGCGTGGGGGGTCTCCGGCGCGCGGAGCTGCGGCGTGAGCGCGCGCGGGCGCGCGTGGAACGGGCCCAGGCGACGCTGGACCGGACGCGGCGTGAGCGCGACCGGGCCCGGGCGGCTCTGGAGGCGGCCGCGGCGGAGCTGGCCCGGGCGGAGCGGGAGCTGCGGCGGGCCACGGAGGAGCTCGACCGCGCCGGGGCGGAGCTCGAGGTCGCCTTCGGCCGGGTGCCCGAGGATCCGGTGGGGGCCGTGGAGGAGCGCCTGGAGCGGCTCGCGGAGCTGGAGCGCGAGGAGGAGGCGGCTCGGGAGGCCTTGGACGCGGTCCGGGCGGAGCATCGGGCGGCCGAGCGGGAACGCGATGCGCTCCAGGCCGAGCTGGCCGCCGCCCGGGGTTCCCTCGGTTCGCTCCAGGTCGAGGAGCTTCTCGCGCGGGCCCGGGAGCGGGTCGCCGGGGTGCCCGCGGCGCCGTCCGCGCTCGACCGGGGCGGGACCCCGGCCGCCCTCGTGCGCGCCGCCGGTCGGATCCGGGACGCGCTCGCCCGGACCGCGGCGCTCGTCCGGGAGCGGGCGGAGGCCGCCCGGGTCGACGAGGGGGCCTTCGCGCGGCGGGCCGCGGAAGCGCTCGGGGGGCTCGTCCCGGTGGAGGTCGGGACGGTGGCCGAGATCGTCCGAGCCGTGGGAGCCGCCCGAGCGGAGGCGACCCGACGGGCGGCGGAGGCGGCGGCCGCCGCGGCCTCGCTGCGGGAGCGTCTCGGCCGCCTCGGGGCCCTCCTCGACCAGCTGGCCGAGCAGCGAGCCCGCCGTGCGCGGTTCGAGGCCCTCGCCAAGGAGCTCCGCGCCGACCGGATCATCGCGTTCCTGCAGCAGGAGGCGCTCGAGGTGCTCGCGGCCGCGGGGTCGGAGCGTCTCGCCGCCCTCTCGGGCGGCCGCTACCGCCTCCTGTTCGAGGGCGACGAGTTCTCCGTGGTGGACACCTGGAACGGCGAGGAGCGCCGCAGCGCCCGCACGCTCTCGGTGGGCGAGACGTTCCTCGCCTCCCTGGCCCTCGCCCTGGCCCTCTCGGAGCAGGTAGCCTCCCTGTCGGTCACGGACAAGGCGCGCCTGGACAGCCTGTTCCTCGACGAGGGCTTCGGCACGCTCGACCCGGACACGCTCGAGGTGGTCGTGGAGGCGCTCGAGCAGCTCGGCGGCGACGGGCGGATGGTGGGGGTCATCACGCACGTCCCCGAGCTCGCGATGCGGATGCCGGCGCGGTTCGTGGTGGAGAAGTCCCCCCGCGGCAGCCGCGTCCGGCTCGAGACCTGAGGCGGCCTCAGGCCGAGGCCCGGACCGTCCCCTCGGCCTCCCGCGTCCGGCGCACGACGTCGTCGCGGGGCGCGACGAGCCGCAGGGCGGCCGCGGTCCCGTCCGGGTCGGCGAGGAGCGCCATGGCCCGCGGCGATCCGGTGGCTCGCGCGTGGCGCCGGATGAGGTCCCACGCCGGGGCCGCCTCCTCCGGCGCCGGCCGCCGCGCGCGGACGAGCTCGTGGTTCAGGAGCGTCGGCAGGCGGTCCTCGGGGTCGTACGCGAACAGCTCCCCGCCGGTCATGCCGGCGCCCACGTTCGCCCCCACCGGCCCGAGCACCACGACCCGGCCGCCGGTCATGTACTCGCAGAGGTGGTCGCCGGCGCCCTCGACCACGGCCTCGGCGCCGGAGTTGCGCACGGCGAAGCGCTCGCCGACCCTCCCGGCGACGAAGAGCTCGCCCCCCGTCGCCCCGTACAGCGCGGTGTTGCCGACGAGCCAGGGGTCGCCCGCGTCGTCCGCCGGCGGCACGATCACGATGCGACCGCCCGCCATCCCCTTGCCCACGTAGTCGTTGGCCTCCCCGACCAGGCGCATCTCGACGCCCCGCGAGAGGAACGCTCCGAAGGACTGGCCGGCCGCCCCGTCGAACCGCAGGAAGGCCCGCCCCGGCGGCTCCTCGGTCCCGAACCGCCGTCCGATCGCGCCCCCCAGGCGGGCGCCCACGCTCCGGTCGACGTTCCCGATCGGGTAGGCGAGCCACGCGATCCCCCCGTCCCGGACGATGGGCCAGGCGTCGCGGAACACCCGGTCGCCCAGGGCCGACCGGGGTCGCTGGAAGGGGCGATGGGCGTGGAACCGGCGCGCGCCGGGGACGGGACGGAGGAGCGGGCGGAGGTCGAGGGGCGCCTCCACGTCCGAGCGCGGACGGAGGAGGTCCACGCGCCCCACGGCCTCGCCGAGGGACCGGAGCCCGAGGGAGGCGAGGATCCGACGGACCTCCTCGGCCACGAACGTGAGGTAGGTCGTGACCATCTCCGGCGTCCCGGCGAACCGCGCGCGGAGCTCGGGGTCCTGGGTCGCGATGCCGGCGGGGCAGGTGTCGAGGTGGCAGGCCCGGATCATCAGGCACCCCTGGGCGAGGAGCGCGGCCGTCCCGAAGGAGACCTCGTCCGCGCCGAGCAGGGCCGCGACGACCACGTCCCGCCCGGTCTTGATCCCCCCGTCCACGCGGATCCGGACGCGGTCCCGGAGCCCGTTCTCGGAGAGGACGCGCTGCGTCTCGGCGAGCCCGAGCTCCCACGGCAGCCCCGCGTTCTTGATCGAGGAGAGCGGGGAGGCGCCGGTCCCGCCGTCGGCGCCGGCCACGTGCACCACCTCGGCGAGGCCCTTGGCCACCCCGGCCGCCACGATGCCCACGCCGGCCTCGGCGACGAGCTTCACCGAGACCTCGGCCCGGGGGATCACCTGCTTCAGCTCGACGATCAGCTGGGCGAGATCCTCGATGG
>BEHO01000198.1 GCA_002898915.1 bacterium HR12 | reverse complement strand
GAATTGCACCGGCGTCATATGCCAGTAGCGGCGGACGTGCTCGAACCAGACCAGCGAGACGTCGGCGGCGTGCTGGGTCTTCTCCACCTCCTCGCGGCGGCGGTGGCGCGACCCGCGCCTCGCGCCGGGATCTTCGAGAGTCGCGAGCCGCTCGCGGCGCGCGCCGAGGAGCTGCTCGAGGGGTTCGGGGCGCGTTGATCGCGGACACGAGCGGGCTCCTCGCGCTGTTCAACCGCAGCGAGCCCGAGCACGAGGCCGTCCGTCGGATCGCGGCCGACAGCCGGGAGCCGCTCGTCGTCTCCCCGTACGTCGTCGCGGAGCTCGACTACCTCGTCGCGACCCGGGTCGGTGTCCAGGCGGAGCTCGCCGTCCTCCGAGAGCTCGCGGGTGGCGCGTACGAGCTGCCCCATCTCGGCCCCGGTGATCTCGAGCGCATCGCGACCGTGATCGCTCGGTACGCGGATCAGGGCATCGGCGCGGCGGACGCCTCCATCGTCGTGCTCGCGGATCGTTACCGCACCCGGGAGATCCTCACCCTCGACCGCCGCCGCTTCGAGGTCCTGCGCCCCCTGTCGGGTGGTCGGTTCCGGGTGCTCCCCTGAGGCTCAGGGCTCACGGGCGACGCGCACGTCGCCCACCCGGCGCGTCAGCCGGCGCGCGTCCAGGTGCTCCACGAGGGGCACCGCGTACTTCCTCGAGGTGCCGAGGCGCTGGCGGAGGGCCGAGACGGTGAGCCCCGCGGGGCCGGCGGCGCGGATCTCGGCGAGCGCCCGCTCGACGAGGGCGGGCGTGAGGACGATCTCGGGCGAGATCCGGACGAGCAGGCCGGCGCGCACCGCCGCGTCGAGGACCTCGCGCGGGTGCCCGGCGGCGAGGAGCTCGGGCACGGTGGGCGGGGTGGGCTCGGCGTCGGCGACGGCGGCGACGAGCCGTTCGAGCTCCTCGGCGCGCTCGGCGAGGGCCGGCCGGTGGGACGGCAGGCGCACCGCGGTGCCCTCGCGGACGAGCGTCCCCCGCGCGAGGAGGGCCTCGATCGCCGCCTCGACGAGGGCGGGATCCGGCGAGCGGACGGGTCCCGGGACCTCGAGGGCCCGGGCCAGCGCCTCCCGGAAGCGGGCCAGGTCCTCGCCGGGCTCGAGCGGCCGCTCGGCGTGGACCCGCGCGAGCAGGTCGGTCGCCGCGCGCTCGGCGGCCGCGAGGAGCTCGGCCGAGAGCCACCACTCCCCGGCCCGGACCGTCGGGTCCTCCGGCCGGGGTACCCCGCCCGCCAGGGCGAGGAGGTCGGCCTCCCGCACGGCCCCGCGCTCGCCCACCAGGAGCGCGGGGAGGTCCTCGGGGGTGGCCGCCTCGCGCGCGGCCAGGCGCCTCCCGGGGTCGGGCCCGGGGCGGGCCGGCGGGTCGGCGTCGAGCACGACCCCCCCGGCGACGGTCTCACGACGCCCGGTCTCCCGCAGGACGAAGCGGTCGCCGACGGCGAGCACGATCGGGCTGGAGAGGACGATCCGCGCGAAGGCTCCCTCCGGCCCCACCTCGCCCACCCCGTACAGGCGCAGGCGCGCGCCGCGCTCGGCCGAGCCGGCGTGGAGCTTGTAGGCGCCCCGGGCGGTGAGCGGGTGGGCGAGCCCGCGGACGGGCCAGATGCGGGCCTCGAGGAGGCGGGTGGGGCGCCAGGCTCCGGGCGGGCCCACGACGTCGCCACGGGCGAGCTCCTCGCGCTCCACGCCCACGAGGTTCGCGGCGACCCGGGACACGGGCCACGCCGCCGGCACGGACCGCCGGTGGGTCTGGAGCGACCGCACGCGGGCGCGTCGGCCGAGCGGGTACACCTCCACCTCATCACCGACCGCGATGGGCCCCCCCGTGAGGGTCCCGGTGACGACGGTGCCGGCGCCGCGGATGGTGAAGACGCGGTCCACGAACAGGCGCGCGCGACCCTCGCGTTCGGGCTCGGGGGCGGCGCCGACCATCGCGTCGAGGGCCTCGACGAGCTCGTCCAGGCCCTGGCCGGTCGCGGCCGAGCACGGGACGATGCGGGCGGCCTCGAGGACGGTGCCGCGCAGACGCTCGGCGACCTCGGCGCGGGCCTCCTCCAGACGGGCCGGGTCGACGAGGTCGGCCTTGGTGAGGGCCACGACGCCGCCCTGCGCCCCGAGCACGTCGACGATCTGGAGGTGCTCCTCGGACTGGGGCTTCCACCCCTCGTCGGCGGCGACGACGAACAGCACGAGGCGGACCGGGCCCACGCCGGCGAGCATGTTCCGCACGAACCGCTCGTGGCCGGGAACGTCCACGAAGCCGATCTCGCGCCCGGAGGGCAGGGTGCACCACGCGTACCCGAGGTCGATCGTGAGCCCCCGCCGCTTCTCCTCCTCCCAGCGATCGGGATCGATACCGGTGAGGCGCAGGATCAGGCTCGACTTCCCGTGGTCGACGTGGCCGGCGGTGGCGACGACCTGGAGGGGGAGGTCGGGGGAGGCGGCGGTCATGCCTCCTCGTCCGTCACGTCGCGACCCTCGAGCGCGTACTGGATCGCCCGGGCGAGGTCCGACAGGCGGTCCTCCGGCACGGTCCGCAGGTCGAACAGGACGCCCGTCTCGCCCACGCGGCAGAACACGCTCGGTCGGCCCACCCGGAGACGGGCGGCCATGGCCGGCGGGTCGGGGACCCGCACCTCCACCCCGTACGAGGGGATCTCGTGGCCGGGGAGCGAGCCGCCGCCGACCGTGGACCGGCACGCGACGACGTGGGCGCCCTCCAGCTCGCCGTCCAGGGCCTCGGCGAGGGCGGCGGCCCGCCGATGGACCGACTCGGGGGGCTCCCGCAGCATGCGCCACACCGGCAGCTCGGCCCGGCCGTCGCGCGCGTAGGCGGCGAGCACGCGCTCCAAGGCGGCCACCTGCATCACGTCCACCCGCACCGCGCGGGCGATCGGGTGCCGACGGAGGCGCTCCACGAGCTCGGTGCGACCGAGCACGCACCCCGCCTGCGGGCCGCCGAGGAGCTTGTCGCCGGAGAAGATCACGAGGTCCGCGCCCTGCTCGAGGGCCTCGTCGGCCGCGGGCTCATCGGCGGGCACGCCCGGGTAGCGGTGGAGGAGCCCCGAGCCGAGGTCGTAGAGGACCGGCACGCCGGCCCGCCGTCCCAGCGCGACGAGCTCGGCGAGGCTCGGGGAGGTCGTGAACCCCACCACCCGGTAGTTGCTCGGGTGCACCTTGAGGATCGCGCCGGTGCGCTCGGAGAGGGCGGCGCGGAAGTCCGCGGCCCGGGTGCGGTTCGTGGTCCCCACCTCGACGAGCTTCGCGCCCGAGGCCGCCATGATGTCCGGGATCCGGAACTCGCCCCCGATCTCGATCAGCTCCCCCCGGGAGACGAGGACCTGCTTGCCCTTGGCCAGGGCGGCGAGGGCGAGGAGCACGCCGGCCGCGCCGTTGTTCACGACGAGCGCCCCCTCGGCCCCGGTGAGCGCTCGGAGCAGGAGCTCGGCCCGGGCGGTGCGCCGGCCCCGGCGGCCGGTCGTCCGCTCGACCTCGAGGTCCGCGTAGCCCATCGCGGCGCGGGCGGCCGCCTCCGCCGCATCCCGCGGCAGGGGCGCGCGACCGAGACCCGTGTGCAGGATCACGCCGGTGGCGTTGATGACGGGCGTCAGCCCCCGCGCCGCGCCCGAGGCGAGCTGGAGGGCCCGGGCCAGGATCTCGTCCGCCTCCGGAGGGTCGACGCCCGTGGCGGCCGAGGCCCGGAGCTCGTCGAGGACCTCCCGCAGCGCGAGCTTCACGAGCGGCCGCCCGAGCACCTCGCACGCCCGCCGGCCGGGCTCGCTCCGGAGCAGGGCGTCCACGGACGGCAGGCGGCGCCGCGCCTCGCTCGCGCTCATGGTCGCCGTCAGGCTAGCGCGCGAGGGGCAAGAGCAACA
>BEHO01000197.1 GCA_002898915.1 bacterium HR12 | reverse complement strand
GATCTCTGCCGCTCAGTCCACCGAAGCGGCTCCGCCGGGTGTGACCCAGGTCACGGCGCGCCGTCCGGCTGGTCGGTAGCGTCCGCCCCCTCCGGACCGAGGAGGTGGAGGATGCGACGGTGGTACCTGCGGCGGTGGTCCACCCGCCGGAAGGCGATGCTCGCGCTGTCGGCGGCGTGCGGGCTCGGCGCCTTCCTGCTGGTGCGGGCCGAGGAGGCCCGCGTCGCGGCCCTCGCCCCGGTCGTCGGCGAGCCCGTGCGGGTCGTCGTGGCGGCCCGGGACCTGGCGCGGGGCGCCACCCTGGCGCCCGAGGACCTCCGCGTGCGGGAGGTCCCCGCCGCGTTCGCGCCGCCCGGGGCCCTCGCGACGCCGGGGTCGGCGGCCGGCGAGACCCTGGTCTCGGATCTCGCGGCCGGGGAGGTCGTCACGCGGACGAGGCTCGCGAGCGGCGGGCCCGTGGCGTCGCGGGTCCCGAGCGGCCTGCGGGCCTTCGTCGTGTCATCCGCGATCCCGGCCGGGGCCATCCGCCCGGGCGACCGGGTCGACGTGCTCGCCACCTTCGGCGGTCAGCGCCCCTACACCGACACCGTCGCGAGCGGGCTCGAGGTCCTCACCGTGCTGGAGCCTGAGCCCGGCCTCGTGGGCTCATCCTCCGAAGGGCCGTCCCTCGTGCTCCTGGTCTCGCCGGAGGCGGCCGAGCGGTTGGCCCACGCCGCCGCGTTCGGGCGGATCACGGTCACCATCGCGGGCCACGGTTGACACGATCTTCGTGTTACACGGAACTCGTGACACGCGCAACGTGACGGTGACGCTCGACGACGAGACCGCTCGCTGGGCGAGGATCGAGGCCGCCGGCCGCGACATGAGCCTGTCCACGGGGATCGGTCGCCTGAGCGTCCAGGTCCTCGCCGAGTTCTACGTCACGGTGACCCGGAAGCTGGACCCAGGCATGGGACCGGCGGTCGCCCGTGCCGATGTGGAGGATCTCCTCGCCTGGGGCCCCGTGCCCCTGGACGGCGACCTCCTGCTCACCGCATGGTCGCTCGAGGAGCGCTTCCGTCTCTCGTTCTGGGATGCGCTGATCGTCGCGGCGGCGCGGACCGCGAGGTGCGAGGCCCTGCTCACCGAGGAGCTCCACCACGGCGCTACGTACGACGGCGTGAGGATCCTCGATCCCTTCCGGACGCCGGTGGGGTCGGTCGAACCGTAGGATGGACCGACCCGGCCCCTCGGAGGAAGCATGTCCATCCTGCAGGCGATCGTGCTCGGCATCACGCAGGGCGTGACGGAGTTCGCCCCGATCTCGAGCTCGGGACACCTGATCCTCGTTCCCTGGGCGCTCGGCTGGCCGATCCTCGCCGACCCCGACCTCAACAAGACCTTCGACGTGGCCCTGCACATCGGCACGCTCGTCGGGGCCCTCGCCTACTTCCGGGCCGACGTCGCTCGGTACACGCGGGCCTGGTTCCGCTCCGCGCGGCACCGGCGGATGGACGGCGCCGACGAGCGACTGGCCTGGGCCCTCGTGGTCGGCACGATCCCCGGCGTGATCGCCGGGGCCCTCCTCGAGGGCGTCGTCCAGGAGCACCTCGGCCAACCCCTCCTGATCGCGGCGATGCTCGCCGCCTTCGGCATCCTCCTCTACGTCGTGGATCGGCGAGCCGCGCAGCGTCGCGGGATCACCGACCTCTCCGTCCGGGACGGGTTCGTGCTCGGCGTTGCGCAGGCCCTCGCGCTGCAGCCCGGGGTCTCGCGCTCGGGGGTGACGATCACCGCGGCGCGCGCGATGGGCCTCGACCGGTCGAGCGCCGCCCGCTTCTCGTTCCTGCTCTCGCTGCCGATCATCGCCGGCGCCGGCGTGTACAAGGGGTTCGACCTGCTCCGGACGGGCATCCCGCCGGGCATGGGCGGCCCGTTCCTCTGGGGCTTCGTCTCTTCCGCGGCGAGCGGGTTCCTCGTGATCGCGTTCCTCCTCTCGTACCTGCGCCGGCACGACGTGGGCGTCTTCGTCTGGTACCGGCTCGCGGCGGCGGCGCTCGTCCTCGGGATCGTCCTGGGCGGGCTGCGGCCGGCCGGCGCGTGAGGCGTCGCCGCGGTCAGACGCCCGCGACGGTCATCTCGCCGATCAGGACCGAGGGCGTGCCGACCGCGGTGAAGAACCGGAGGTCGCTGCCGACGGCGACGACGGCCCTCAGCATCTCGGGGATCGTGCTCGCGATCGTCATCTCCCGGAGCGGCTCGCCGAGCGCCCCGCCCGAGATCCGGAGACCCGTGGCCCCCACCGAGAACTCGCCGCTGATGGGGTTGGCGCCGGAGTGCACCCCGGAGACGTCCTGGATCAGGACGCCGCCCTCGGCCCGGCGCAGCAGCTCCTCCGGTGGGGCCTCGCCCGGCTCCAGGTAGAGGTTGGTGATCCCCACGCTCGGGGTGGAGCGGAAGCCGGCGCGGCGCGCGTTCCCCGTCGAGACCGTCCCGCCGCGGTGCGCGGTGATCGTGTCGTGCAGGAAGCCGTTCAACACACCGCCCGTGATGAGCTCGGTGCGACCGGTCGGCACGCCCTCGTCGTCGAAGGGGCTCGCGGCCGGCCCGGCGAGCAACCGGCCGTCGTCCACCAGCGTCACGCGCTCGGAGCCCACCCGCTCCCCCTCGAGGCCCGCGAAGAGCGAGCGCTGCTTCTGCACGGCCTCGGCGGAGAGCGCGCCGGCCAGCACACCGAGGAAGGACGAGGCGGCGAAGGGGTCCAGGACGACCGGCACCCGCATCGTCGGCGGCTTCGTCGCGCCGAGCATCCGCGCGCCGCGCTCGACCGCCTCGGCCGCGACGCCCTCCCAGTCGAGCTCGGGCAGGGCCCTGCCGACGCGGAAGGAGAAGCCGGTCTGCGTCTCGCCGTCGCGCTCCGCGAGGGCCACGACGACGCACCAGACGTCGGTCCGCTCGTAGGCGGCCCGCACGCCCGTCGTCGAGGCGATGGCCACCGCCGAGACGGCGTCCCCGTACCGCACGTCCTCCACCTTCCGCACTCGGGGGTCGAGCGAGACCGCGCGCCGCTCGAGGTCCAGGGCGAGGGCCACCTTGCGCTCCGTCGGCATCGCCGCCTGCTCGGCCCGGTACAGCTCGGGGATCGGCTCGGCGGGACGGGGCTCCGGGAGGACGTGGTGCTCGTCGGGGGTGGCCAGGCTCGCTGCCTCGCGCGCCCGGGCGACGGCGGCGCGGACCTCGTCCGGCGAGGGATCGGCCGCCCAGGCGTACCCGAGCCGGCCGTCCCGGATCAGCCGGACCCCGACCCCGCGCGAGGCGGCGAAGGTGAGGCCCTCCACCTCGCCGCGGCGGGCCTCGACCTCGGTCCGGACCGAGCGCTCCGCGTAGGCCTCCACGGCCTCCTCCGGCAGCGCGGCCTCGACGGCGGCGGCCGCGAGCGCCTCGAGCTCCTCGAGCTCGCCGGGCTCAGGCACCGGTGCCCCCCACGGTGATCCTCGCGATCCGGAGCGTGGGCGAGCCGCTCCCGACCGGCACGCTCTGGCCGTCCTTGCCGCACACGCCCTCCCAGGTGTCGAAGTCGGCGGCGACGGCGTCGATCGCCGACATCACCTCGATCGCGCGGCCGATGAGGTTGGCGCCCCGCACCGGCGTCGTGACCTTCCCGCCCTCGATCAGGTAGGCCTCGGAGCAGCCGAACACGAAGTCGCCGGTGGCGGGGTTCGTCTGGCCCCCGGCGAGGGCGGTCACGAAGATGCCCCGGCGGGTGTCGGCGATCACGTCCTCGGCCTCGGCGTCGCCGTTCAGGATGTAGGTGTTCGTCATGCGCGGGATCGGCGGGTGCGCGTACGACTGACGGCGGCCGTTCCCCGTTGAGGGGGCGCCGTCGTGCTCGGCCCGCCGGCGGTCGTAGAGCCAGCCGCCGAGGACCCCGTCC
>BEHO01000196.1 GCA_002898915.1 bacterium HR12 | reverse complement strand
GATGGCGCGTTCGATCCTGGCCGTCCGCTCCTCGGTCTCGGCGGCGGCCGCCCGGCGGCTCTGGAGGTGGCTCGCGAGGTCCCGGACGAGCCCGGTGAGCAGCTCGGGTGAGAGCGTCTCCCGACCCTCCGCGGCCCGGCGCAGGGCCGTCCGGATCTCCGAGGGGGCGCTCCCCTTCAGGAGGTACCCGACGGCCCCCCGCTCGAGCATCTGGACCACGGTGGCGTGGTCGGAGAGGGCGGAGTGGGCGAGCACCCGGGTGCCGGGGACCCTCGCGCGCAGCTCCTCGACGACCCGGGGGCCGCCGCCGTCGGGCATGCGGATGTCGACGACGACGACGGTGGGTCGGAGCTCGGTGGCCAGCCGGATCGCCTCCTCCGCCGTCTCGGCGGTCCCCACGAGCTCGAGATCGGGGTCGGCGCGGACGACGTCCGCCAGCGCCTCCAGCACCATCGTGTCGTCGTCGGCGAGGAGCACGGTGATCTTGTCCATGCTGGGACGGCACGGTACGGCGCGTCGGCGCGACCCGCAAGCCGCATCCCCCGCGGCCTATGATGCCCCGTGGGAGGTGTGGCAGGTGTCGGCACGCGAGATCCGCGCCCCCCGCGGCCCGGAGCGGACCTGCAAGGGGTGGCCCCAGGAGGCGGCGCTCCGGATGCTCATGAACAACCTCGACCCCGACGTCGCCGAGCGTCCGGAGGATCTCGTCGTCTACGGTGGGACCGGCAGGGCGGCGCGCTCCTGGGAGGCCTTCGACGCGATCGTCGCCGCGCTCCGCGAGCTCGAGGATGACGAGACGCTCCTCGTCCAGTCCGGCAAGCCCGTCGCGGTGTTCCGGACCCATCGGATGGCGCCCCGGGTGCTGATCGCGAACGCGCTGCTCGTCCCGAAGTGGGCCGACTGGGACACGTTCCGGGAGCTCGAGCGGCAGGGCCTCACGATGTTCGGCCAGATGACGGCGGGGTCCTGGATCTACATCGGCACCCAGGGGATCCTCCAGGGCACGTACGAGACGCTGGCCGAGGCCGCCTCGCAGCACTTCGGCGGGACGCTGCGGGGGACGATCACGCTCACGGGCGGGCTCGGCGGCATGGGCGGCGCCCAGCCCCTCGCCGTCACGATGAACGAGGGGGTCGCCCTCTGCGTCGAGGTGGACCCGGCCCGCATCGAGCGGCGCATCAAGACGAGGTACCTGGACCGCGAGACGGACGACCTCGACGAGGCCGTCCGGTGGGCCGAGGAGGCTCGGGCCGCCGGCGAGCCGCTCTCCATCGGCCTGCTCGGCAACTGCGCCGAGACCCACCCCGAGCTGCTCCGTCGCGGCTTCCGACCGGACCTCGTCACCGACCAGACGAGCGCCCACGACCCGGTGGGCGGGTACGTGCCGGCGGGCCTCACGCTGGAGGAGGCCGCCGCCCTCCGCCGCGAGGATCCCGCCGAGTACCAGCGCCGCGCCTACGCGTCGATGGCGGTCCACTGCGACGCGATGGTCGGGTTCCAGGAGCGGGGCGCGGTGGTCTTCGACTACGGGAACAACCTCCGCGCCGGGGCGGAGATCGGCGGCCTGCCGCACGAGCGCGCCTTCTCCTACCCGGGGTTCGTCCCCGCCTTCATCCGACCCATGTTCTGCGAGGGCAAGGGGCCGTTCCGCTGGGTGGCGCTCTCCGGCGACCCCGAGGACATCCTGCGGACCGACCGGGCCGTGGCCGAGCTCTTCCCGGAGAACGAGCGGCTCCACCGATGGCTGCGGATGGCCGAGGAGCGCGTCGCCTACCAGGGCCTGCCGGCTCGGATCTGCTGGCTCGGGTACGGCGAGCGCGCGAAGGCCGGGCTGCGGTTCAACGAGATGGTCGCCCGGGGCGAGCTGAAGGCCCCGATCGTGATCGGGCGCGACCACCTGGATGCCGGGAGCGTGGCGAGCCCCTACCGCGAGACCGAGGGCATGCGCGACGGCTCCGACGCCATCGCCGACTGGCCGATCCTGAACGCCCTGGTGAACACGGCGGCCGGGGCCCACTGGGTGAGCGTGCACCACGGCGGCGGGGTGGGCATCGGCTACTCCCTCCACGCGGGGATGGTCGTCGTGGCGGACGGCTCGGACGAGGCCGCCGAGCGGCTGGAGCGGGTCCTCACGACGGACCCCGGGCTCGGCGTGGTCCGGCACGCCGACGCCGGGTACGAGCGCGCGCTCGAGGTGGCCCGCGAGCGGGGCATCCGCCTGCCCTGGCTCGCCTGAGCCGGATGCCGAAGGCGAGCGCGGGCCTGCTGGTCTACCGGCGAGGGCCGGGCGGCGTCGAGGTGCTGCTCGTGCACCCCGGCGGGCCGCTCTGGGCCCGCCGCGACGAGGGCGCGTGGTCGATCCCCAAGGGCGAGTACGCGTCCGAGGAGGACCCCCTCGCCGCCGCCCGCCGCGAGTTCCGCGAGGAGCTCTGGCAGGACCCACCCCCGGGGGAGCCGGTCCCCCTCGGCGAGATCCGGCAGCCGGGCGGCAAGCGCGTGAGCGCCTTCGCCGTCGAGGGCGACCTCGACGTCCGCGCGGTGGAGAGCGGCACCTTCGAGATGGAGTGGCCGCCTCGGTCGGGACGGTTGCGGCGCTTCCCGGAGGTGGACCGCGCCGGCTGGTTCGGCCTGGCCGAGGCCCGCCGCAAGCTCCTGCCCGCTCAGGTCCCGTTCCTCGACCGGCTCGTCGAGCTCCTCGGCGGAGCCTGACCGGGACCGGCGCCCGACCCGGGTCAGTTCGAGATCTCGCGGCGGAGGCGCTCCTCCCACTCCCGGCGGCGCCCCTCCGGCCCCAGCTCGTACAGGCGCTTGCACTCGGGGCAGATGGGGTAGCGCTCGTGGTCGCGGGAGGGGACCCAGACCTTCCCGCAGAGGGCGACCACCGGGGTCCCGTGCACGTAGGCCGCGGTGAGCTTCCGCTTCTCGACGTAGTGGGCGAAGCGGTCGTGGTCGCCCTCGTCGGTCCGGACGTCGGGGCGCGTGTCCCGCTCCGTCCCGGTTCCGGTTCCGAGATCCTCGAGCGACTCCCGCATAGCGCTCCGTACTCTAGCGCGACCCACCGCGACCGCGGGACGGGGGCCCCGACCGCCCCTCGGGCCGGCTCGGCTCGGGCGCGCTGCGGGCGACGAGGTGGTCCACCGCGCACCAGATCGTCTTGGCGAAGGGGAAGAACAGGAGCGGGAAGAGCGCGGCCACGGCGAGGGAGACGCCCATGAGGGCGGCGAGGCGCACGTCCGGGAGGTCGAGGACCAGCCAGACCACGAGCACGGCGAGCCACACGAGCGCCGTCGCGGTGTAGTTGATCGTCATCGCGCCGAGGAAGCCGCCCTCCTCGCGCTCGAGCCGGAGCCCGCACCGGGGGCAGCCCTCGCGGATCCTGAGCCACGAGACGAACAGGTCTCCCGAGCCGCAGCGCGGGCACCGTCGGAGGAGCCCTCGCCCGAGCACGCGGAGGGCGCCCGCCGCGGGTTCCCGCGGGACCGGGGCGGCGGGACCCCGGTGGGGGGCGTCGAGGTCGTCGTAGGGACCGGGGAGCTCGGGCACGGCACCACGGTACCGGGCGTCGCCCCGCGCCGCCCCGCGGGGTAGCCTGGCGGCGTGATCCGGCTCGGCGAGCCCCTCGGGCTCGAGGACGTCGTGGCGGTGGCGCGGGGCGAGGCGGTCGAGCTCGCGCCGGCCGCGGCCGAGCGCATGCGGGGCGCCCGCCGGGTCGTGGAGGACGCCGTGGCGCGGGGGTTTAAGGGTTGCAGGTGCAAGTGTGCCAGAGGCTATAGCATTAGCAAGGCATGCCCTTGTAATGGAGTACATAGATGGTGTTAGGCTTGTAGAGTGCAAAAACCTTGATGATCCTAGACATGTGCTTGAGGATGTGCTTGAGAATATAAGGGTAGCGTACTCCATAGGGATGGTAAGTGCAGATCTTAGTGAGTACAA
>BEHO01000195.1 GCA_002898915.1 bacterium HR12 | reverse complement strand
GTCTCGAAGGCGTTGGCGACCGGCGGGCGCCTCATGCTCGAAGCTCCGACTGGCACGGGGAAGACGCTCGCCTACCTGGTCCCGGCGATCGCCTATGCGAGGGCCTCTGGCCGACCGGTCGTGGTCGCGACGTTCTCCAAGGTCCTGCAGAACCAGGTCCTCGAGACCCTGCGGGAACTCGACGAGGCGATGGGTCCGGTCCGGACGGCTCTCCTCAAAGGCCGGGAGAACTACCTCGACCTCGAGCGACTCGCCGCGGCCCTGGAGGAGGGTCCCCAGGACGCGGCGGAGGCTCTAGCGCTCGCCGTCATCACCGGCTGGGCCGGGCAGACCCCGACCGGGGAGTGGGACGACCTGCCTACGTGGGCCATCGAACAGCGGGTTCCCATGGCTCGGCTGCGGTGGGCCTTGCGCGTGGAGGAACGACCGGGCGTCGCCCGGACCCCGCTCGAGCATCGATGCTTCTACCGGCGCGCCCTCGAGCAGCGGGAGGTCGCGCACGTGGCGGTTCTGAACCACGCCGTCCTCGTCTCGCACCCGGACAGTTGGTCCGAGGTGGCCACCGAGCTCATCCTCGACGAAGCGCACAACTTCGAGGAGGCGGCCACCTCCGCACTGACGGAAGAGGTCACCGCAGCCTGGGTGGAGCACGTCCTGGACGCGATCCACGACCCGATCCGCCGGCGGGGGCTGGTCCGCCGCTACGTCCGGGCGACGGGCGCTTCCAGAAGGAGCGAGCACGTCCGGGCGGTCGTCGAAGCCGTGGATGAGTGCCGCGAGGCGTTGCGCTCGTTCGGGACGGTCCTCCTCAACTATGTGCGTGAACGAGCGGGTGCCCGGCGTCATCAGGTCGAGCGGTTCGGCGCCTCGTACCGGCTCCGACGTGGGACCGACACGCGGCACCCTGAGTACCAGGCGGTTCTCCAAACAGGCGCGCGGCTCCGCGACGCGCTCATGGAGCTGCGGGCCACGACCGCTGCCCTCCCGATCCCCGACGTTCTGCGCCCTCGATTTCGGCGGGAGCGCCTGGAGGCCGAGATCGCGCGGTTGGCCGGGAGCTGCCGCGAGGCCGGCGCGCTGATCGGGCGTATCCCCTGGTGCGAGGATGAAGCGAGTTGGATCTACGTGGCGGACCTCACGATCGAGGAGGGTCGCTGGTCGTGGGGCCTGCGGCAGATCCCCCTCTCGGTGGCTCCGCGGCTCTCCGAGCTGTGGGGCGAGCTCCATGCCGTGGTACTCACCTCGGCCACCCTTCGCGTGGCGGGCGAGTTCACACACCTCCAGGATCGGCTGGGACTGGAAACCGCGGGGACGCGGGCGTTGCCTTCACCCTTCACCAAGCTCTCCGAGCACGAGTTGCTCGTGATCCCGGACCACCTTCCCATACCCCGAGGGGATCTCCTCCCGGAGTTCATGCAGGAGGCCGCGGACGAGATCGCGCGACTCCTGACGCTTACCCGGGGCAGGGGTCTGGTGCTCTTCACGTCGAAGGAGCGGCTCGAAGAAACCAAACGTCACGCTCGGCCCCTGCTCGAGAACCAGCAGATCCCGCTCCTCGCGCAGGGGGAGGGGCCCGCGCCCGCCCTGATGGAACGGATGCGGAACGAGGCCGCCACGAGCCTTCTCGCCACTGGGAGTTTCTGGGAGGGGGTCGATATCCCGGGGGAGGCCCTGAGCCTCCTGGTGATGGAGAAGCTCCCGTTCGATCCGCCCGATGACCCCATCGTCTCGGCGCGCATGGACGCGCTCATCCTGAAGGGCAAGGACCCGTTCACCCAGTACGCTCTGCCGCAAGCCGTCCTCCGCTTCGTGCAGGGGATCGGTCGCCTGATCCGCTCCGAGGACGACGTCGGCGTCGCGGTGGTGCTGGATAAGCGCCTCCGGAAGGCCGTCTCATACCGAGAGGCCTTCCTGGCGAGCCTTCCGGGACCGCCACACATCCTGCGGCCGGAGAGCCGAGACGAGGGATACAGGGCGATCGCCGCCCACCTCGGGATCGATCTGGACGAGGCCCTGTGGGAGCGGATCCGTTCCCTGCCGACCGCCGACCCGTGGGGCGATCTGGAGACCCTCTCCCTGGAGGAGTGTCGCGACGAGGCACGGATCAGGGCTCGACTCGAGGAGGTGAGGGAGCGCTTCGGCTTCGCAGAGTGGAGGCCGGGGCAGCTCGAGATCATGACGAGGTTCCTCCGTGGGGAGGACGTGCTCGCCATCCTGCCGACGGGCTCGGGTAAGTCCGTCACGTACCAGATCCCGGCGCTCCTCGGCGAGGGGCTGACGCTCGTCATCTCCCCGCTGATCGCGCTCATGCGTGACCAGCTGGAGGCCCTGCGGGGTCGGAGGCTCACCAAGGTCGCCGCCCTGTACTCGGGGATGTCGCAGGGGGAACAGGAGGAGGTCCTCGATCGGGCGAGAGGGGGCGCGTACAAGCTCCTCTACGTGAGTCCCGAGCGGCTGTGGTCCAAGCGGTTCCGGACGGCCCTCAGCAAGATCCGGGTCGATCGGGTCGCGGTGGATGAGGCGCATTGCGTCTCGCAGTGGGGCCACTCCTTCCGCCCGGAGTACGCAGCCATCAGCGAGGCGATCCGGGACATCGCGGAGCGTCAAGGAGCGCGTCCGCCGATCCTCGCCGTGACGGCGACCGCGACCCCCGCCGTCGCGGACGAGATCGTCCGACTGCTCGGACTGCGGCTCCAGGGGGAGCGGATCGTCCGGATGCCCGATCGTCCGGAACTGCGCTACTACGTCGAGGATTGCGAGGACCAGGACGATCGGGACATCCAGGTCGTGCGGATCGTGGAAGCCTTCCGCGGCAGGCCGGCCATCGTCTACGTGCCCACCCGCGCGGACGCGGTGCGGTTGGCCGATCTGCTCCGAGGGGCGAATCACCTCGCGCGTGCGTATCACGGGGGTATGCAGAGCGCCGAGCGGCTGCACGTGGAGGAGGCGTTCCGCGACGGCGAGGTCGATGTGGTCGTCGCGACCAAGGCCTTCGGGCTCGGGATCGACAAACAGGACGTGGAGCTCATCGTCCACCTCGAGATGCCGGCGTCGATCGAGGACTACATCCAGGAGACCGGGCGCGCCGCTCGCGGGGCGATCGAGGGACGGGGCCCGGCGGAGGGGACCTGCGTGCTCCTCCGGACGCCGGGCGATTGCCGGGTCCACGGATACTTCGTCCGGTCGGCGGCACCGGACCTGGAGATCGTGAAGGCCGTGTGGGACAGGACCACGGTTGGCGAGGCCTACCTGGTGCCCGATGAGCTCGCGGGGGAGCTCGGCCTCGGGTCCGAAGGGGGGGACGTGGCGCTCGGCCTCGCGGTGCGGTACTTGACCGAGGACGGTTGTCTGGAGCGGCTGGAGGACGTGGCTTGGGAGGGGCGAGTCTGGGTGCCGCCCGATGCTGAGACGCGGCTGAGCGAGCTCGGTCGCGACGAACCCGAGCTGGCGATGAGGGGATCCCGGCTCATCGCGGTCGCGGATCGCCTCGGCCTCGACTACTCGGCCCGACGCTGGAGCCGCGAGGTGGGGCTCCCACCCGAGGACCTCGAGGAGCACCTCCTGGAGCTGAGCCGGCGCGACATCCTGTCGTTCACGAGCTGGAAGACCGCATGGCACCTTCGGCGGCGGGAGGGATCAGAACCGGATTGGCCCGCGGTCGAACGCCGGTGCCAGGAACGGAAGGAGGGGGTCCGGGAGCTCTCGAGGGAAGCGAAGGAGTTCCGGGCTCACGATGGGGAGTGCCGCAGGGCGAGGATGCTCCGGTACCTGGGAGGATCGCCGCCGCCTTCCTGTGGAGCTTGCGACGTCTGCGACCCCGACCTCCCCCGGCCGTGGCGAGATGTAACCCTCACGCGGACCGATCTCGAGGACTCGGTCCCCGCCGAGGCGATCTGTCTCGCCATGCTCGCCGATCTCGGGGAGCATCGGTATTC
>BEHO01000194.1 GCA_002898915.1 bacterium HR12 | reverse complement strand
GTGGAGGCCGTGCGCTCCGGCGCTCGGGGGTACGTCCTGAAGGCCCGCGACGCAGAGCACCTCATCCAGACGGTCCGCCTCGTGGCGGGCGGCAACATGGTGATCGACCCCCAGCTCGTCGTGGCCCTGGCCGAGGAGCTCAGCCAGGCGAAGGAGCGGGACCGCAAGGCCGAGACCCTGACCGCGCGGGAGATCGAGGTCCTGCAGCTCCTCGCCTTCGGGCACACGAACCGGGACATCGCCGAGCGGCTGTACATCTCGCCCGACACCGTGAAGACCCACCTCGAGCACATCTTCGAGAAGCTCGGCGCCTCGGACCGGACGGCGGCCGTCGCCGAGGCCCTCCGTCGACGCCTCATCGAGTAACCCCCATCCTCCGTCCGACCTACGACGGCGCCCCCGAACGGCCCCCGGTCGGGTGATGGAGCCACGCTTCCACCTCCGGCATCATGGAGGGTCGATGACGTCCTCGTCCGAACGTCCGGGGGTCGCCTGGCCCGCGTTGCTCGTCCTCGCCCTGGGGGCGATCGCCATCGTGTACGCCGTCGCCCCCGAGCTCCCGCGGGAGGTCCCGGGACTCGCGTCGGGCATGCTCGGCGCCGCCGCCCTCATCGCCTCGCTCGCGCTGTTCGCCAGGGCCAAGCGACCCAACGCGTGGCGTTCGACGCGCTCCCTCGCCCTCGCCCTGCTCGCGCTGGCCGTCGTGGGCGGCCTGTTCGTCCAGCACGACGTGGTGGGCGCCGAGGTCCGCGCGCCGTACGACGTCGCGTTCGTGCTCACCGCCATCCTGTTCCTGGCCCCCGCGGCGATCGAGTACCGCGAGCACCTGCGTGCGTCGGACCGACGGGAGCTCGTCGCGGACGCGGCCCTGATCGCGGTGGCGGTCGGCTCGGCCCTCTACCTGTACCTCCGGCAGCCGGGCGCCGACGCCGCCCAGGCCGTCTCCAGCGCGGTGGCGGCCAGCATCGTCGCGGCGGGCCTCGCCGCGTACGGCGCCCTGGTCCTCTGGCTCCCCTCCCCTCCCCACCTCGCCCAGCTCGTGGGCGTCGCCGGTCTCGCCGCCGGCACGACGCTGTTCGCCCAGGATTGGGTGAACGGCGCCTACCGCCCGGGTGACGCGGGGGTCGCGCTCCCGCTCACCCTCTCGCCGCTCGTCCTGGCGCTCGCCGCGAGCCTGATCCCCCGTCACGATCAGGAGCGGGTCCGGACGTCGCCCGCCCGGTACGGGCGCGCCGCCCTGACGACCCTCTCGGTGGCCACCGCCTGCGCCGGCGTGGCCCTCGTCGCGTGGGGCCAGACGGCGACCCAGGTGGACGTCACCCACGCGCGCGTCCTCATCGGGCTCCTCGCCGGCGCCATCGCCCTCCGGATCCTCGTGAACCAGGTGCGGGCGACGCAGGCCACCCGTGAGGTCCAGGAGGCCCTGGCGCAGAAGGAGGTGGCGCTCCGCGAGACCGATCGCGCGCTCGAGCGCCTCCGCCGCGCCAACGAGACCCTCCGCGAGTCCGAGGAGCGCCTGCGCACGGTGTTCGAGGCGGCCGTGGACGGGATCGTCGAGCTCGACGAGGACGACGTCATCATCCGCGCCAACGAGGCCTTCTGCCGGATGGTCGAGCTGCCGCAGGCGACCGTCGAGGGACAGCCCTGGTCGGCCCTGGCGGCGGCCGTCGACGCGGACGAGTCCTTCGCCACGCTCCCCCAGACCGGGCAGGGGACGCTCCGACGCGAGGGGCAGCCGATCTACCTCGAGTCCCGGATCTCCTCGATCCCGAGCGACCCGCCCCGGCGTCTCCTCCTCGTCCGCGACGTCACGGCCTCGCGCGTGGCCGACCAGACGATCCGGTCCCTCTTCAAGTTCCTGCAGGATCGGGACGAGGACCGGACCCGGATCATGCGACGCACGAACGCCGCCATCGAGGCCGAGCGCAACCGCATCGCCCGCGACCTCCACGACGGGCCGGTGCAGGGCGTCTCGGCCGCCTCCCTCTCGCTCGAGGCGGTGCTGCTCATGCTGAAGGCGGGCGACGTCGAGGCGGGCATCGAGATCCTCTCCAAGGTCCGACGCGAGCTCTCCGAGGAGGCCGACAACCTCCGTCGCCTCATGGCGGGACTGCGCCCGCCGCTCCTCGAGGAGCGAGGCCTGCTGCCGGCCCTCCGCGAGACCCTCGACAAGTGGGGGCGCGACAACGGGGTCGGGACCGAGTTCGTGGCCATGGGCACGGCCGAGATCCCGAGCGACCTCGAGACCCTCGCCTACCGCGTCGTCCAGGAGGCCCTGTCGAACGCCGCGAAGCACGCCCATGCCTCGCGGGTGACGCTCACCGTGGAGATCGCCGGCGGCCAGCTCCGGGTGGAGGTCCAGGACGACGGCGTGGGCTTCGACGCCTCGAAGGCGCGGGAGTACCTGCAGATGGGTCGGGTCGGCCTGGCCTCGATGCGCGAGCGCGTGGAGCTCGCCAACGGCACCTTCATGGTCCACTCCAACCCCGGTCGAGGCACGACCGTGATGGCGACCTTCCCGCTCGAGGCCGTTCCGGCGCCGAGGGAGTTCTCGACGAGCGAGGCGTGACCGGGCGCCCCGCGCTCAGGGACCTCCCCCTCCGCCCCCTCCGCCCCCTCCGCCCCCCGGAGGCGTGGCCGTCGGGCTCGGCGATGGGGTCGGCGAGGGCGTGGGCGAGGGACTCGGACTCGGGGACGGCGAGGGCGTCGGGCTCGCGGTGGGGCTCTCGGTGGGGGACGGCGAGGGCGTCGGCGTGGGGCTCTCGGTGGGGGACGGGGTCGGCGGCGGGACCGGGGTCGGCGGACCGCCCGTGTACCCCTCGAACGACGGCTCGTGGAAGTCGAGGACGGGCTGGCCCGCGAGGGCCTCGGTCATGAAGTCCCGCCAGATCAGCGCGGGGATCGTCCCCCCGAACACGGCGGGGAACCCGTGGACGTTGACCAGGGGGATCTGCCCCTCGGGGTACCCGACCCAGACGCACGCCGCGAGCTGCGGCGTGTAGCCGCAGAACCAGGCGTCCACGTACTCCTGGGTCGTCCCGGTCTTGCCGGCCGCCGGGCGCCCGATGTTCGCCCGGGTTCCGGTGCCGCTCGTGATCACGCTCCGCAGGGCGTAGGTGGCGAGGTCGGCGTCGTTCGGCCGGAGCACCTGCTCACCCCGCCGGTCGATCCGGCGCAGCACCTCCCCGCTGGGGTCCGCCACCTCGAGCAACGGGGTGGCGTCGTGCCGGACCCCGCGGGCCGCGAGCGTCGCGTAGGCCCGGGTCATCTCGAGGGGGGTGACCTCCTGGGTGCCGAGGGTGATGGAGCAGACGGGGTCGAGGGGGGACTCGATGCCCATCCGGTGGGCGACGTCCACGACCGCCTCGGGGCCGACCGCCGTGACGAGCTGCGCGTAGACGGTGTTCACGGAGTGCGCCGTGGCCTGCAGGAGCGTGAACGTCCCGTCCTCCGAGTCGCTCGCGTTCGAGAGGGTCCAGGGTCGCCCGTCCGTGTAGCACCGGCGGTCGGGGATCGTGATCGTGGCCGGTCCCCGCCACCGCGAGTTCAGGCTGATCCGGTCCTCGAGGGCGGCCACGAGCGTGAAGACCTTGAAGGCCGAGCCGGCCTGCCGCCCCGTCCCGCCGTCGCCGGTGGCGAGGTTCACCTTGGACCGGTTCCAGTTGCGGCCGCCGACCATCGCGCGGACCGCCCCCGTGCGGGGGTCGATCGCGACGAGCGCCGCCTCCGGGTCGTCCGGCTCCGGCAGGTACCGCTCGGTCGCGGCCTCCGCGGCCTCCTGCATCCGCCGGTCGAGGGTCGTCGTGACGCGGAGCCCGCCCCCGAGGACCCGTGCCTCGCCGAAGGCCTCGACGAGCGAGCGCCGTGTGTAGTCGAGGAAGTAGCCGAGCCGGCGATCCCAGGCCTCGGCCGTGACGAGGGGGTGGGTCCGCACCGGCTTCGCCTTCAG
>BEHO01000193.1 GCA_002898915.1 bacterium HR12 | reverse complement strand
GAGGCCAAGCGCGCGGAGGGCGTGGACGTGATCTCCCTCGGGGTCGGGGATCCCGACCTGCCGACGCCCCCGCACATCGTGGAGGCGATGCGCGAGGCGGTCCGCGACCCCGCGACGCACCGCTACCCGAGCTACGTCGGCAGCCCGGACTTCCGTCGGGCCGTCGCCGCCTTCTACGCGCGGCGGTTCGGGGTCGAGCTCGACCCGGACACGCAGGTCATGGCGCTCATCGGCTCGAAGGAGGGCATCGGCCACATCGCCTTCGCCTACCTGGACCCCGGGGACGAGGCGCTCGTGCCCGACCCGGGCTACCCGGTGTACGGGGTCTCGACCCGCCTCGCGGGCGGGACCCCGGTCCCCCTGCGGATGCCCGCCGAGCGGGGGTTCCTCCCGGACCTCGCCTCCGCGCGGGTCTCGGAGCGCACGAAGGTGCTGTGGCTCAACTTCCCGAGCAACCCGACGGCGGCCGTCGCCGATCTCGGGGTCTTCGAGGAGGCGGTGGCGTTCTGCCGGGAGCACGACCTGCTCCTGCTCCACGACGCCGCGTACTCGGAGATCACGTTCGACGGGTACGTGGCGCCCTCGGTGCTCCAGGTCCCCGGGGCGGCGGAGGTGGCCGTGGAGTTCGGCTCGGCCTCGAAGTTCTACAACATGACCGGGTGGCGGATCGGCTGGGCCGTCGGCTCGGCGGAGGCCCTCCGGGCGCTCGCCGTGATCAAGACGAACCTGGACTCCGGGCAGTTCACCGCGATCCAGCGGGCCGCGATCGCCGCCCTCGAGGGCCCTCCCGAGCACCTGGATCGCCTGCGCGAGACCTACCGCCGCCGCCGCGACCTCGTCGTCGGCACGCTGAACCGGCTCGGCTGGTCGCTCGAGCCGCCCCGGGGCTCGTGCTACGTCTGGGTCCCGGTCCCGGACGGCGAGACCTCGGCGGGGTTCGCCGATCGCCTGCTGGATGCCGCGGGCATCTTCGTCGCGCCGGGCAGCGGGTACGGCGAAGGGGGCGAGGGGTACGTCCGGATCTCGCTCACGGTCCCCGACGATCGCCTGGCCGAGGCGATGGACCGGCTCGCCCGGCTGCTGGGCTGAGGCCCGATGAGTCCCGAGCGCGACCCCCGCACCCAGGCGACGACCCTCGAGTCCCCGCTCGCGGCGACCTGGCGCCCCCGGGTGCCGGAGAAGGCCGTGCTCGTCGGCGTCGGGCCGGGGGTGGAGGCATCGGACCTGGACGAGCTCGCGGCCCTGGCGGACTCGGCGGGCGCGGAGGTCGTGGCCCGCGTGGTGCAGAGCCGTCAGGACCCCGACCCCGCGACCTACGTCGGCAAGGGCAAGCTGGAGGAGATCCACCGGACGCTCCACGAGACGGGGGCCGAGGCGGTGATCCTCGACGCCGAGCTCACCCCGGGGCAGCTCCGGAACCTGGAGGCGCGGCTGAAGGTGAAGGTGATCGACCGGACCGCGCTGATCCTCGACATCTTCGCCCTGCACGCCCGCAGCCGCGAGGGCAAGGCCCAGGTGGAGCTGGCGCAGCTCACGTACCTCCTGCCCCGCCTGCGCGGATGGGGCGAGGCCATGAGCCGGCTGGGAGGCGGGATCGGCACACGGGGACCCGGCGAGACGAAGCTCGAGGTCGACCGGCAGCACATCCGTCGCCGCATCGCCAAGCTCCGACGGGACCTCCGCGAACTGGCGCGCACCCGGGACCTGAAGCGGGCCAGGCGTGAGCGCTCGGGCGTCCCGCAGATCGCGATCGCCGGCTACACGAACGCCGGGAAGTCCACGCTGATGCGGGCGCTCACCCGGGCGGACGTGGTCGTCGCCGACCAGCTCTTCGCGACCCTCGACCCGACGACGCGGAGGGTCCGGCTCCCGAGCGGACGGGAGGCGACGATCTCGGACACGGTGGGGTTCGTGCGCAAGCTGCCCCACGAGCTGGTGGAGGCCTTCCGCTCGACCCTGGAGGAGGTGGCCCGGGCCGATCTCGTCCTCCACGTCGCGGACGCGGCGAGCTCGGAGCTCGAGGCGCAGATCGAGGCCGTGCGGACGGTGCTGGCGGAGATCGGGGCCGGTCGGGTGCCCGAGATCCTCGCGCTCAACAAGATCGACCTGCTCGCACCGGGGGAGCGTGACCGTCTGAGGGAGCGGCATCCCGAGGCCGTGCTCATCTCCGCCGCGACGGGGGAGGGGCTCGAGGAGCTGCTGGAACGGGCGGCCGAGCGCCTCCCGCGCTACCCCGTCCGCGTGGAGGTCCTCATCCCGCACGACCGGGGCGACCTCCTCGCCCTGCTCCACCGGGAGGCGGAGGTCCTCTCGGAGCGCGCCCTGCCCGAGGGCGTCCTCGTCCGAGCCCGGGTGGGGGAGCGCGTCCACGCGCGCATCGCCCGGTACGCCGCGCCGGTCGCCGTCGCTCGGTGACGACGCTCAGCGGGTGAGGAACCCGGGCGGCATCCCGATCGCCCAGAGGTGCTCGTCGGCCCAGGGACCCTCGATCGCGACGTCGGGGTTGGTGCCCCGTTCGCTCGAGTACCGCAGGGCGAGGAGCTGGAACCGCACGGTCAACGGGATCTGCGCGAGCACCGGAGGGAGGTCCGCCGGCTCCCGCACGCGGGTGACGGGGATCCCGGCGAGCTCCCCGGCTCGAGCCACCCCCTCCACGAGCCCGTCGGTGTCCGGCGGGAGGAGGGCGACGAGGTGATCGCGGCCGTCCAGGGGCACCGCCGAGCCGTGCAGCAGGTGCTCCACGTCGTAGCCTTCGGCGAGGACGCGGGCCGCCTCGCGCACCTTGAGCGCGCCCTCACGGGCGGTGACGGCGGCGGGCCCCTCGCCGAAGAGCACGAGGGCCCGGCCCGGCTGCCGGATGTGCTCGGTGCCGGGGTCCGCGATGGCGGCCTCGACCGCCGCCGGGACCCGCGCGAGGACCTCCGGCCCGTACGTTTCCGCGCCGAGGGCGTGGGCGAGGCGCGCCAGCTGGACCAGGGCGGCCGTGTAGCTCACCGTGTACGTGTGCGACCGCTCGCGATCCACCGTCTCCACGGTGTCGGGGAGCCCTCCGCCGCGGCGCGTGACCGCCACGACGCGGAGGCCGGCGTCCATCGCCATGGTGAAGGCGGCGGCCGCGTAGGCGGTCTCCTCCCCGGCGTTGTGGCTGATGAGCAGGAGGGCGTCGGCCGGGTCGACGGGCGGTGCCCAGTTCACGAACCGCATCGAGGACATGGCCGTCGCCGCTCGCCCGGCGTCGTGGAGCATCATGGCCGCGAGCTCGGCGGCGTGGAGGCTCGTCCCCGTCCCCACGACCCAGATGCGGCGCGCCTGGCGCAGTCGCTCCACGATGCCGTGGGGGATGGGGACCTCGAGCAGGCGTGACAGCTCGGCGGGCTGGGCGCGGATGGCGCGCTCGAGCGCCGTCGCGTTCGGTGGACCCGACATCTGGACCCTCCGCAGGCTCGGTGTCGCGAGGAGCCTAGACCTTCCGGAGGACCGCCACCACCCGCCCGAGGATCCTGCCCTCGGGGTCCATCTCGAAGGGCTCCATGGCCGGGTTCTCGGGCACCAGCCAGACCCGCCCCTCGCGGCGACGCAGGCGCTTGACCGTGGCTTCCGGCTCGGCGGGACCGGGGAGCAGCACGGCCACGATGTCGCCGTCGTCGGCGTCCTCCTGCGCGCGCACCACGACGATGTCGCCGTCCAGGATCCCGGCGGCGACCATGGAGTCGCCCCGGACGCGGAGGGCGAAGTGCTCCCCCTCGCCGGTGAACCCCACGGGGACCGTGAGGTGCTCCTCGACCTCCTGATCGGCGAGGGTCGGCGCGCCGGCGGCGATCCTCCCGAGCAGGGGGACCACGGAACCCTGGGGGCGCGGCGCCTCGAGCACCACGGCGCGCGGCTTGGTGGGGTCCTTCCGGAGCAGGCCACGGCCCTGCAGGTTGGCGAGCTGCGCGTGGACGCTCGAG
>BEHO01000192.1 GCA_002898915.1 bacterium HR12 | reverse complement strand
TCGGACGGGCCGCCGGGCTGCGGAACCTCCTCGTCCACGGCTACCTGGAGCTCGACCCGGAGCGGATCTGGGCGAGCCTCGAGGATCTCGACGATCTCGTCGCGCTCGCCGCGCGCCTCGAGGCCTACCTCGAGGGACGCGCGTAGCCGGTAGCCTGGCCCGATGCTGCTCGTGCGCGCCCTCGTCGTCGACTTCGACGGCACCGCCTGCCGCCAGGACGTCTCCGAGCTCCTGCTCGACGCGTTCGGCGAGCCGGGGTGGGAGGCCTACGACCAGGCGGTGGACCGCGGCGAGATGGGGCTGCGGGAGGCGGCCCGGCACCAGGCGGCGATGCTGCGGGGCTCGGGCGAGGCGATGCTCGCGTACGCGCTCGAGCGCGCCGAGCTCGACCCGACCTTCCCCCCGTTCGTCCGCTGGGCCGAGCGGCGCGGCCTTCCCCTCGAGCTCGTCTCGGACGGGTTCGCCTTCTACATCCGCCCGATCCTCGAGCGCGCGGGGCTCGGGCACCTCCCGGTCGTGACGAACGAGATGGTCTTCGACGGTCGCCCGACGCTCCGCCACCCGAACGGCCATCCCGAGTGCGTCGGGTGCGGGACGTGCAAGATGCTCGCGGTGCGGCGGTTCCAGGCGTCGCACGGGCCGGTCGCGTTCATCGGCGAGGGCCAGTCCGACCGCTACGGCGCGCTCTACGCGGACGTCGTGTACGCGAAGGACGCGCTCGTGGGGCTCTGCGAGCGGGACGGCGTGCCCTACCGCCCCTGGACGACCTTCGAGGACGTGCGCCGGGACCTCGAGGCCCTGGCCGAGCTCCCCGGGCCGGTGGCCCCCGAGCGCTGTCCCGGCTGGCGCTCGGCTTGAGCGCAGGGTCGCGGTGGCCGCGGGATTCGAACCCGCGAGGGGTTGCCCCCTACACGCTCTCCAGGCGTGCCCCTTCGTCCGCTCGGGCAGGCCACCGAGGTCGAGTCTAGCGGTCGGGGAGGGGAGGGCGGCCGTAGGCTTGCGCTCGTGCGAGCGGTCGTGATCGGCGCGGGCGCGGTCGGGGTCGCGTGCGCCCACTACCTCCTCGAGGAGGGCTTCGAGGTCACGCTGGTGGACCGCGGCGAGGTCGGGCGGGGATGCTCGTACGCGAACGCCGGCCTCATCTGTCCCGCCCACTCGGAGGCGCTCCCCGGACCCGGCATCGTCGCGGAGGGGCTCCGGGCGCTGCTCCGCCGCGACGGTCCCTTCACGATCCGACCGCGCGCCGGGGTCTCGGTGGTGCCCTGGCTCCTGCGCTTCTGGCGCCACACGCCCGAGCCCATCTACCGGCGCTCGACCCGGGCGCTGGTCGCCCTCTCGCGTCTGTCCTTCGAGCTCTTCGAGGAGCTGGTGCGGACCGGCGTGGCGTCCTTCGGGTACCGGCGGGGGCCGCTGCTCACCGCCTCCCGCGCACCGCACTGGCGCCGCGAGGCCGAGGCGGTGGTCGAGGAGGCGCGCGCGCTCGGCTTCGAGGCCCGCGTGCTCGGTCGCGACGAGCTCCTCGGGCTCGAGCCGGCCCTCGCCCCCGACCACCTCGGCGGGTACGCCCTCGAGGACCAGGGCTCCGGCGACTCCTACCGGTACGTGCGCTCGGTGGCCGAGCACGCGCGCTCGCGGGGCGCCGAGGTGCTCGAGCGCACCCCGGTGCGGCGGGTGCTCGTACGCGCGGGGCGGGTCGTCGGGGTCCTCGCGGGGGACCCACCGCGGGAGATCCCCGCGGACCTCGTGGTGCTCGCGGCCGGGGCCTGGTCGCCGGCGCTAGCGCGGGACCTCGGCCTGCGCCTGCCGATCCAGCCCGCCACCGGCTACAGCGTCACCGTCCCGGCCCCCGAGCCTGCGCCGAGGCACCCCGTGATCGTCGGCGACTCGCGCGTGGTGATCCTGCCCCTGGACGGGAGGATCCGGTTCGCCGGCACCCTCGAGCTCGCCGGCTTCCGCCGCGAGCCCGACCCGGTGCGCCAGCGGGCGGTCGTCCGGGCCGGGCTCGGGGCGCTCCGAGAGCGCCCGGAGCTGCGCGGGGCCGAGCCCTGGTTCGGCTTCTGCCCCCTCATGCCCGACGACCTCCCGGCGATCGGCTGGGCGCCGGGGATCGCGGGCGCCCTCGTCGCCACCGGTCACGGGACCCTCGGCTTCACCCAGGGACCCGCGACGGGCAAGCTCGTGGCGGAGCTCGCGGCGGGGAAGCCCCCGTCGCTCGACCTCTCGCCGTTCCGTCCCGACCGGTTCTGACGCGCCGACGCGCCGGCGGCGCGTGCCCGACTGGGCGTCCTCCGGGCGCGGTGCGGGTGTCATCCGGATGCGAGCCGTCGATGCGGGCCCCGGGCCCGCTCACACGCGGAAGAGCGGATCCGTGAGCATGGGACCGAGATCGGCTCCGCTCGCGAGCGCGCCGAAGAACACGAGCGCCGCTCCCGCGAGCCCCAGGTCCTTCTGGAACTGGACCATCTCGATCATCCGCTGCATCGGGTCCGTCTCCCGCCAGAAGGCGTGCATGAGGAACGCGGTCAGCACCAGGAACACGACCAGGCCGAGGGCGGCGAGGTCGGCCCACACCCCGAGCACGATCCCCAGCGCCGCGAGCACGATCCAGATCCCGCTCACCACCACGGCCGGCCCCGCCACCGGGATCCCCCTGCTCTCCGCGTACGCCTTCATGTTCGCGTAGCCCATCAGGTGCCCCATGAGCCCGCTCGTCAGGAAGATGAGGGCGAAGAGCACCCGGCCCACCAGGAACACCGCGTCCATCGCCACCTCCGATCTCCGAAGGGTCACCCCTCCCAACGCCCCACGATGCGATGAACTTCCATGAAGGAAGTAGATTCCTAGAGAGAAGTGACGAGTGTATTCGACTGAACTTGACCGAGCTCGAAAGAAGTCGATAGTCTTCGCGCATGCTCCCCGAGGCGGTCCGCACCGTGGTCCTCCCGCAGCTGCCGGGATGGTCTCCCGATGCCACGCCTCGGATCTCCGCGCTCGAGTCCGGCATCACCAACCGCAACTTCCGCGTCGAGATCGGCCAGGAGCGGTACGTCGTCCGCATCGCCGGAGCGAACACCGCGCTGCTCGGCATCGACCGCGAGGCGGAACGGGCGGCCGCGTCCAGCGCCCACGCCGCCGGGGTCGGGCCGGAGGTCGTCGCGGTCTTCCCCGAGCTCGGCTGTCTCGTGACGCGCTTCGTCGACGGGCAACCGATACCCCCCGAGGACCTCCAACGCGAAGAGGTCCTCGCGCTGGTGGTGCGCTCGATCCGCAAGATCCACGGGTCGAGCCCGATCCCGGGGTCCTTCTGGGTGCCGTCCGTGGTGCGCTCCTACGAGCAGGTGGCCCGCGAGCGCGGCGTGCCCATCCCGCGCACCTACGAGCGACTGGCGCCGGTGCTCGAGGAGGTCGAGCGCGTCCTGCTCCTCGCACCCACGCCTCGCCGTCCCTGCCACAACGACCTCCTCAACGCGAACCTGCTCCGGCAGGGCGACCACGTCTGGATCGTCGACTACGAGTACGCGGGCATGGGGGATCCCTTCTTCGACCTGGGCAACTTCTCCGTCAACAACGGCCTCTCGGAGGAGGCCCAGGAGGTGCTGCTCCGCCTCTACTTCGGCACCGTGACGCCGTGGCACCGCGCCCGTCTCGCCCTCATGCGGATCTGGTCGGACCTGCGGGAGGGAATGTGGGGCGCCGTGCAGCAGGCCATCTCCCAGCTCGACTTCGACTACGTGTCGTACGCGAACCGACACCTCGAGCGTTGCGCCGAAGCGGCCGCGGATCCTCGCTACCGCCGGTGGCTCGATGAGGCCGCGGGAACGGACCAGGACAGGAGGTGAGACGTGCGGGACGACGAGGTGCGGGACGAGGCGGCGCCGGGTGACCTCCCCGATGAAGCCCGCGCCGTCGTGATCGGCGGTGGCGTCGCCGGGGCCAGCATCGCGTACCACCTGACCCAGATGGGGT
>BEHO01000191.1 GCA_002898915.1 bacterium HR12 | reverse complement strand
AAGAGCGAGGTCAAGAAGGTCCTGGCCGTCCTCCGCGAGGACGAGTCGAAGATGGCGGCCAATTGGAGCCGCCGCTTCAAGAACAACATCGAGAAGCTCCGCTCGGGCGACATCTACCAGGTCGCCGAGGTCGTCCGGAACCTCTCGATCCGCGAGCGGGAACGCGGGCTCTCGGCCGGCGAGAAGCGCATGATCCAGAAGGCCAGGCAGATCCTCGTCTCCGAGCTCGCCTACGCGACCGGGAACACCGAGGAGAAGGCCGAGGCCATGATCGACAAGGTCCTGGACGAGGCCCACGGGTCCAGGGTCGCGCGCGGCGCCTGACGAGCCGGGCTTCGGGTTTCCCCCTACCTCCGTCCCGCCGGGTCAAGTGGGACCGCCGGCGCGTCGACGTTCCTATCGGACATGGCGGAGCCGGGACGGGACCCTGGGGCGCCGGAGGGATCCGGGGAGCCCCGACGCGACCGGGCGAGACCACCCGGCGGGCGGCTCGTCGAGTTCGTCCGCCTGATCTTCGTCGTGCTCTTCACCGTCGCGGGGTACGTGGTCGCCACCCGATCGGGAGCGACGAGCGTGCGGAACACCCTCCTCGGGGTCGCGCTCGGGACGTCCGTGGGGTTCGTCCTCGGGGGGGTCTTCGGACGGCGGACCGTGTCGGCCGTCTCCTCGGTGGAGGAGCAGCTGCGCCGGGTGCCGGCGGCCGAGGTCGTGGCCGGGACCGCGGGGCTCCTCGCCGGCCTGGCGCTGGCGGCCTTCTCGACGGTCCCCATCTTCCGTCTCCCTCCGCTCGTGGCGTGGACGAGCGCCGCGTTCGTGTACGGGACCCTGGGCTACGCGGGCTACCGGGTGGGTCGGGCCAAGCACCTCGAGCTCTTCGACCTCATCGGGCTGAAGCCGCGAGCGGGCGGCGTCGGCCGCGGCGAGGTCGCCGTCGTCGACACGAGCGCCCTCATCGACGGCCGCGTCGTGGACCTCGTGACCACCGGGTTCCTCACCGGCGACCTCCTGATCCACAGCGCCGTCCTCCGCGAGCTCCAGGCCATCGCGGACACGTCGGACCCGAAGCGCCGGGCCCGCGGGCGCCGCGGGCTCGACGCGGTGGCGGAGCTCCAGCGGGCCAAGACCGTCCAGGTCCACCTGGTGGAGGAGGACGGGGTGTTCGACGTCGACGCGGCCCTCGTGCGCCTGGCCCGGGAGCGGGGGGCCTCCCTCATCACGGTCGACCACAACCTGGCGAAGGTCGCGCAGGCGCTCTCGGTGCCCGTGCCGAACCTGAACCGGCTCGCGGCGGCCTTCCGAACCCCCGTGGGGGTCGGCGACGAGCTCGTGATCGAGCTCGTGAAGGACGGCCGCGAGCGAGGGCAGGCCGTGGGGTACCTGGAGGACGGCACGATGGTCGTCGTGGAGGAGGCGAGGGACCGCATCGGGCACGAGGTGCCGGTGCGGGTCCGCAACGTGATCCAGACCGCGACGGGACGCATGGTCTTCGCCACCCTCCGCTGAGCGTCGCCCGGGACCGAGGGGGTAGGCTGGCGCCGTGGGGAAGGCGGTCGCGATCGTCGTCGCCGCGGGCACGGGTGAGCGCCTCGGCCTGCCGACGCCGAAGGCGTTCGTGCCGCTCGGCGGCAGGCCGATCCTCGCGCGAGCCGTGGAGGCGGCGCTGGCGAACCCGGCGGTCGGGCTGGTGGTGGTGGCCGCGCCCGCCGGCCACGAGGACCTCGCCCACGCCATCGTCGAGCCCCTCGGCCCCCATGCCGTGGTGACGGGCGGCCCCACCCGTCAGGCCTCGGTCCTGGCGGCCCTCGCCGCCGTCCCGGAGGAGGCGAGCGTCGTCCTCTGCCATGACGCCGCCCGCCCCCTCGCGAGCCCCGCCCTGTTCGGCCGGGTCCTGGAGGCCCTCGAGGGCTGGGACGGGGTCGTGCCGGTCGTGCCGGTACCGGATACCGTGAAGCGCGTGCGAGGCGAGGTCGTGGTCGGTACCGAGCCGCGGGAGGGGCTCGCGCTGGCGCAGACCCCCCAGGCCTTCGACGCCGCAGCCCTCCGCGATGCGCACGACCGGGCCATCCGGGCGGGGGTGACGGCGACCGACGACGCGGGGCTGCTCGAGTGGGCCGGCTACCGCGTCCGCACCGTGCCGGGCGAGGGAACGAACCTGAAGATCACGACGCCCGAGGACCTGGCCCGCGCCGAGGCGCTGCTCGCGGAGGTCGCCCGTGCCTGAGCTGCGCGTGGGGCTCGGCTTCGACGTCCACCCCCGCGCGATCTCGCCGAGGCCCCTGTACCTCGGTGGGGCGCGGTTCGAGGAGGCGAACGGCCTCGCCGGTCACTCCGACGGTGACGCGGTGTGCCACGCCCTCGCCGACGCGCTGCTCGGCGCGGCGGGGCTGGGCGACCTCGGGGAGCACTTCCCCGAGGACGATCCGAAGATCGCCGGGATCCCCGGGCTCGAGCTCCTGGCGCGCACCGTGGCCAAGGTCCGCGTGCGGGGGCTCCTCCCGACGTCGGCGGACATCACGATCGTGGCCGAGCGCCCCGCGATCGCGCCGCGACGCGAGGAGATCCGCCGGCACCTGGCCGCCACTCTGGGCGTCCCACCGGAGCGCGTCTCGGTGAAGGCGACGAGGCCGGAGGGACTCGGGCTGTCGGGCGACGGGGCCGCGTGCATCGCCCTCGCCGTCCTGCGGGAGACGTGAACCCGGGCCGGCGGAGCGGCGGCGCGCGGCGACCGGCGACGTTCGCCCTCGGGGGTCGTCGGGCGGCGCTGGAGGCGGCCCGGGCCGGGCTGGCCGAGGAGATCCTCGTGGCGACCGACGCGCGGCCCACCCCCGGCCTGCGCGAGCTGCTGACGGCCGCCGCGGCGGCCGGGGTGCCGGTCGTCGAGGCGGACCGGAGGATCCTCGATCGGCACGCCGCGGATCATCGGGGGGTGGTCGTCCGTCTCCGGCCGCCCCCGGCCCTCTCGGAACGGGACCTCGCCTCCTGGCCGTTCCCCGAGGACGCCGTGGTCGTCGTCCTCGAGGGGGTCGAGGATCCCCAGAACCTGGGGGCGGCGGCGCGCTCGGCGGAGGCGGCGGGCGCCGCGATGCTCGTCACGCGCGCGCGGCGGGCGGCGGGCGTCACACCGGGCGCCGTCCGGGCCTCCGCGGGGGCGCTCCTGCACCTGCCCCACGCCCGGGTGGCGAACGTCCCCCGGGCCCTCGAGCGGTTGCGGGATCTCGGGTTCACGGTGATCGGGCTGGACGGCGCGGCGCCGCGGAGCGTCTACGACGAGCCTTGCCCCCCGGGCCGCGTGGCCCTCGTGGTCGGCAGCGAGGAGCGGGGGCTCTCCCGCCTGGCGCGGGAAGCGTGCGACCTGCTCGTCTCGCTCCCCATGGCGGGCCGGGTCGGGTCGCTGAACGCCTCGGCGGCGCTCGCGGCCGCGCTCTACGCCTACGTCGTGCCCTCGCGCCGGCGGGCGTAGACTCGGCGGGGGGCCGGCGTAGCTCAGCGGGGAGAGCAGCGGTCTTGTAAACCGCAGGTCGTCGGTTCGAGTCCGACCGCCGGCTCGAGGACGGGGAGGGGGTGACCACGGGCCACCCCCTCCGCGTGGCGGGAGAGCGGGGCGGATCAGGTCGAGGCGGGGGACACCCCGAACGTGGCCAGCCACCCCAGGTCGTCGGCCCGATCCACCCGGTAGACGCCGCCCGTCCCCCCGCAGGTCCAGTTAAGCCCGAAGGACGTCACGCCGCCGATCACGTTGCTCGTCCCGACGAAGTTCGGCCCCCCGGAGTCTCCGAAGCAGGTGCCGCCCGAAGCGGCGTTGTTGGAGATCACGAGGGACCCGTCGCCGGTGAACCCGGTGTTGATCTGCACCAGGTAGGGGTGGGCGACCATCCGGATCCGCGTGGCCTCGTCCTTCCAGTCCGCCGCGGGCGGGAACGCCTTCTGGAGGCCGTACCCCACCGCGGTGAAGCGGGTGCTGCGACGGGGCCGGAGCCGAT
>BEHO01000190.1 GCA_002898915.1 bacterium HR12 | reverse complement strand
TCCCGGCGCTCGACCGCGTGAGGCGGGACTCCCGATCCGGGTCTCCGCGTCGATCCCCCTCGCGTTCAGGGCGTGATGTGCGCCTGCGCCTCGACGGGAGGGACCGTCGCACGTCGAGATCGGATCGCCGCCATCAGGACGGTCCATGGGGCTCGGCGCCGAGGCGCACCGGCCTCGTCGCCCCGACGATGTGCGTCGGCCTCCGTGATCAGCTCCTGCGTTCGCGCGCGGGCCGCCTCCCGGGTCACCCAGCTCGGGGTCATCATCCGCATCCCCCTCCTTCCCCGAGCGCATCGTGCCGCCGGGGGTGCGTCCCTGGCGGTGACGCGGAGCACCGCAGCCGTGTGATGTCCGTCACCCTGGCGGGGTTCGGCGCGTGCGGTCGAGGATGGAGGCCGGGCGGACCACGGGATGATCGCGGAGCCGCGAGGTCGTTCAGCGCCGGCTCGAGGCCTCGATCCATGGCGGCGATCCCTTCCCCTGTGTGGGCCCGTTCACTAGGCTCGTGTCGGATGCCCACCGGGGAGCAGCGGCAGATCGCCCGCTCGATGTCGGGCACGCCGCTCCTCGCGGCCGCCGGGCCGGCGACGGCCTCGCGACTCGTCGGGAGCGGGACCGTGCGCCGATACCGGCGAGGGACGTACCTGTTCCACGAGGGCGACGAGGCGCTCGAGATCTTCTTCCTCATCAGGGGACGGATCGAGATCAGCGGCAACTCGGCCGGCGGTCGCCGTCGGTTCCGTACCACGCTCGAGCGCCCGCAGTTCTTCGGTGAGCTCGGCGTCCTCGGGGACCAGCCACGCACCGCGTCCGCGTTGGCGCTGGAGGACTCGGAGCTGTGGGTGGTCTCGGGGGAACGCTTCCTCACCTTCGTGTGTCAGGTTCCGGAGATCTCGCGGGCGATGGTCCGGACGCTCGCCCGGCAGGTCCATGCCCAGGAGGTGTTCGTGGAAGACCTCCTCGATCTGGACCTGAAGGGTCGGGTCGCGAAGCGCCTGCTCCAGCTGGTGAGCCCCAGCCTCGACGCGTTGCCCGAGGACGGCGTCGTGGTGCCCTCGATCGTGACCCACGCCGATCTCGCGAGCCTGTGCGGCGGCAGCCGTGAGAACGTGACGCGCGTCATCTCCGAGCTCCAGCGCCGCCACCTGATCGAGCGCGAGGGTCGCCGCTACGTGCTCCGCCGGATCGCGGAGCTCGCCAAGCTCGCCCAGATCGAGCGCTGAAGGGGTCGGTCGCTCAGCCGCCGATCGCGGACATGCTGCGGTCGGGCCGCACGAAGTCGGGGTGGTTGATGCGGTGCCCCGCCCACTTGCGGGCGACGGTGTCGCGGATCAGCCGCTCGAGCTCGTCGTCCGAGGCGCCGGAGCGGAGCGGCCCGCGCAGGTCCGTCTCCTCCAGCGCGAACAGGCAGGCCCGGAGCTGGCCCTCGGCGGTGAGGCGCACGCGGTTACAGGTGTCGCAGAAGGGCTCGGTCACGCTGGAGATCACGCCGATCCCGCCGGGGGCGCCGTCGGCGAAGCGGAAGGTGCGCGCGGGCTCCGCGTCCGGGTCGAGGGGCTCGAGGGGGTACACGGCGTCGATGGCCGCGAGGATCCGGGCCGAGGGCACGACCTTCGCGCGCTCCCAGGCGCGCTGCGCGTCGAGGGGCATGTACTCGATGAACCGCACGACGTGCCCCGTCTCCCGGGACCACCGGGCGAAGTCCACCACCTCGCCGTCGTTCGTGCCCCCCACGATCACGCAGTTGATCTTGATCGGGGAGAGCCCCGCCCGCTCGGCCGCCGCGATGCCCGCGAACACCCGCTCGAGCGCGTCTCGGCGGGTCATCTCGGCGAACCGGTGCCGGAGCAGCGAGTCGAGGGAGACCGTCACCCGATCCAGTCCGGCGGCCGCGAGGGGCTCGGCCAGCCGGTCCAGGAGGACGCCGTTCGTCGTCATCGAGATGTCGAGGCCCGGTGCGACCTCGCGGAGCATGCGGACGAGGGTCGGGAGGTCGGCCCGGACCGTGGGCTCGCCGCCCGTGACCTTGATGGAGCGGATCCCGAGCCGCACGAACAGCCGCGCCAGGCGCGCGAGCTCCTCGAACGTGAGGAGCTCGGCCTTGGGGAGCCATGCCAGGCCCTCCGCCGGCATGCAGTAGGTGCAGCGGAAGTTGCACCGGTCGGTGACGGAGATGCGGAGGTCGTCGACGACGCGGCCGAAGCCGTCGACGAGCGGATCGGAAGCCCCCTCCGGGAGCACCTCCGATCGCGTGCTGGGGATGGTGTCCACGACCCGACCAGCGTACCCCGGTTGGCTCAGTCCGTGGAGGGCTCGGGGAGCAGGCCTCGGAGGGTGGCCAGGGCCTCGGCGAGCGCGGCCGCGCGCCCCTCGCCCGCCGCCTCGCGCCGCCCCACGGCCGACCCGAGCAGGAAGGTGGAGAGCGGCGTGATCCTCCGCTCCACGCGGTGGGCGACGTCGCGGGCCACCGCGAGCAGCGTCTCGACGTCGTCGTCCGACAGGGGCTCCTCCCCGAGCGCGCGGGCCAGGTCGTCGATCCAGGTCTCCATGGGCTCCCTCCTCCGAATCGATCCCTCAGAGCCTAGTGGAGGGGTCGCGTCCGCGGGTGCCGGCGGGTCATCAGGAAGCAGGCGGCCTGGCTCCCGGGTTCGGGTTCGGGGAGCCGTTCGATGGTGAAGGCGACCCCGAACAGCTCCTCCTCCTCTCCCGGCGCGATGGCGGGGGCCAGCCGCGAGGGTCCGTGGAAGCTGCTCCAGGGAAGCTCGTCCGGCGCGGCGTAGAAGCACCAGAGCAGGAACACGGACCCGGGCCGAGACAGGCGTTCCACGGTGTCGGCCATCCGTGGACGGGGCGCTCCCCTCAGGTCGTCCAGCGTCCCGTAGTCGACGAGGAGGTCGAAGGACCCGTCCACCCCGGGGATGGCCGCGGCGGTGAGGTCGCCCTGCACGAAGCGCACGCGTTCGCCGACGCCACGCTCCTCGGCGAGGAGCCGCGCCTTGCGGAGGACCACCGGGGAGAAGTCGATCGCCGCACGACAGCAGCCGGCGGACCGAACCTTCAGGCGGCGACCCCGGTCTCGAGCTCGCGCTTGCGCCGGCCTCCTCGGCCCGCCTGCCTGATCGACGGCGAAGTGGAGCCCGTCACCACACGGGACCGAGGAGGATCTCTCGGGCCCGCGCCACGGCACGCCGCCGGATGAGGAGGATCCTGGCGACGTCCTCCTCGTGGATCCGGAGCCACGAGCTGGACGCCTGCGCCAGGGCCCGGGCAAACGCGGACACGATGTCGCTCACCTCCTGACATCGCGCATCGGCGAGGGCGAGCGCGCGTTCCCGCTCGGTCGGAGGAGCGTCTTCGGGTCGGGCGCCGAACATCCGTGCCGCGGCCGCGCGCGCGAGATCGGGTCGCGAGAGCCGCGGGTAGCCCATCTCCACCATGCACCTCGCGTACACCGACAGTGAGCGCCGGACGTGGGTGTCCCGCCAAGCAGCGTCCTGCCGAAGGAGGATCTCCTGAGGCAGATAGGTCGCGAGGAGGTAGTTCCGAAGGTTCCCGAACAACCTGCGCTTGGCGTGGGACACGCATCCGGCTATCGGGACGCTGAAGGCGCCCTGCGCGATGTCGAGCGAGATCTCCCCGACGTGGCGGTCACCCTGGAGCGCCGCGAAGTAGCCCCGTCGCGCGGGCGGGGGGAGACGCGAGAGGTATCGCTCCTGCCGCCTCGCGCGGAGCCTCGATCCCTCGGAGGGTCGTCCCAGGGCTGCGCCATACCCATGCCGGCTGGCCTCGGTGACCGTGAGCCGATCCAGGGCAGCGATCCAGTACCCGTCGCCGGACCGTCGACCCGTCGTCCTGACGAGGTAACGGTACCCCTGCCGCCGCATGCAGCGAGCGATGAGGAGATCCTGTGCCGCTTCGATACGGGGAGGGGTCCGGAGCAAGCTGCGGACGACGTGGGCGCTGGCGGGGGTGAGGGTCCGCG
>BEHO01000189.1 GCA_002898915.1 bacterium HR12 | reverse complement strand
TAGCGCGGGCCCGGATGGTGTAGGTCCCAGCGGGTAGCGGTGGCGTGGCGTAGCTCCAGTTGCTGAACTGACCCCCGGGGTTCGTCAGGTACGCCTGGACCCAGGTCTCCGTCGTGGTCCAGCCCCCGGTCGACGTCAGGTACTGGCCGAGACCGTTGCGGATCGTCAGGTCCACCCGCTGGATCCCGCAGGTGAAGCCCGGAGAGCACGGGGCCAGGTCATCGAAGGCCCGGCCGTTCACGATGATGGAGCCAGCCGGCAGGACGTCGCCGTGGTCGGGTCCCTGGATCCATGTGTACGGGTCGGTATCGCCGGGCCAGATCAGCCAGCGTGCGGTTGCTCCGGACTGGTTGATGTCGTACTGGCCGGCGCCGTCCACCGCCTTCACCGTGATCGTGTAGTCGCCCTCCTCGGGGATGGTGACACCCGAAAGCGTCCAGGTCCGACTCGTCGCCGGACCGCTCAGCACGGCGTCGATCTCCGTGTAGGCCGGGTCGAACGTCCCGGCGGCAGTCACGTACCGCCGCCCCTGGAGGAGGTTCTTCGCGAACGTCTCCTGGATCGTGACGGCCACCCGCACGACCCCGATGTCGTCCGTGGCGGTCCCTGAGATGCTCACCGAGAAGGAGTCGATGTCCTGGTTGTAACCCGCCTGCGCGAACGTGGTCTCGGGGGCCGCGTCGCCCGGGACGGCCCCCGTGATCGCGAGTCGGGCTTGGCTCGTGGACGGGGTCCTCACACCGACGTCGTCCGTCGCCCTGGCCGTGATCGAGTACACGCCAGGAGGCAGGCTCGGGGTCGTCAACGTCCACGTCGGTGAGGCTGCGGGCCCCGACAGGACGGCGTCGACCCAGCCGGGGATCCCGTAGGTCCCGTTCGCCATCACGCCCATCGTGGTCTGCAGGTTGACGATGCGCAGCTCCACCCGATCCACGGAGACGTCGTCGCCCGCGGTGCCGCTGAGGACGACCGCGGTGTTCGCGGTGAAGGTTGAGAAGGGGGCAGGCGCCGTGATCGTGACCGTCGGTGCCGCGTTGGTGGGGTCGATCGTGACTTGCGCCACGTGGAACCCGTTGTCGAGCTGACCCGACGTATCCATCGCGTTCGCCGCCAGTCGCCACGTCCCGTTCGGAACGGTGACCTCGAACTCCCAGTTGACGACCTGCCCGCCGGGAGGATCGACGGGGACCGTGAAGGCGTTGTAGTTCGGGCCGATCGAGTAGTCGTCCTGCAGGTACTCGTTCGTGTCGAGATTCCTCACGGTCACCCGGACGGAGGCGACGCCGACATCGTCCGCGGCCGTGCCGGTCATGAGGAAGGTGTTGCTCGACGGTGTCGCGCCGAACCCCGGATACGTGATCGAGGTGGTGGGTGGCTGGTCGGCGTTCACGTTCACCTGGAAGACGACCCGCGCCTTGGTCGAGTCGCGCGACCCATCTTGCCCGAACGCCCGGGCGAGGACCCGGTAGCTCCCTGAGGGGAGCGAGGCCTCCAGATGCCACGTGGTGTCGACGGACCCCGGGGCGTCGAGCACGGCGTTGATCCCGTTCCAGTTCGACGAGAGCGTCGCGAGATCATCCTGGAGGTAGGCGCCCGGGTCGGTGTTCTGGATCTCCAGCTGCACCCTCGAGACACCCGCATCGGCTGAGGCGGTCCCCGTGAATCGGAACGGTGAGGAGGTCACCGTGAGGCCGCTGAAGGGATCGAGGATCGTGGTCTGCGGTCCGACCTGCGGTGGGACCGAGGACCAATCGAAGAAGCCGTGGCGGCCGACGTTCAAGCCGCCGAGCATCGTCCCGTCGTGCGCGACCAACAGTCCGCGTGGCACCGCCTCGAGCGCCGACACGCCGACGAGAGCGTTCGAGCCCGGGTTCCAGTTCAACGCCTTCCCGGTCGCGGGATCGAGCGCGCCGATCTGGTCGCGCCGCACGACCTCGTCGCCGAGCGCGTAGGCCCCGATCCCCGAGTCCCATCCGTAGTTGGTGAAGTCGTCCCCTGGCCACGGGTCCGTGGAGGTCGGCGACTCCTGCCACCGGAAGTGGCCACCGATGTACACGGCGTACTCGGTCACGGCGACGCTGAACAGCGAGTCGAAGTGCCGGCTCACCCAGAGAGGCTCGACCCCCGCCCCGCCCTCCACCGGCCAGGCGATCGCCGTGTCGTTGATCGGTGGCCGGTCGCCCCCGGAGCCGCTCACCACGACGAAGTACGAGCCGTCGGGCGAGATGTCGCCTTCGGTGATCCGCAGGACGCCCCCGACCCGGGGCAGGTTCTCCGTGTAGACGTCGGTCTGCCAGGGGAGCAGCTGCTTCGTGCGGGTGTCGATGAGGGCGATCCCTTCCCGTAGCTGCCCGTCCACCCGCGCTCCGGTGTGGATCACGATCAGCGTATCGTCGTCGGGGGTGAGCAGGAGCGACTGGACCTTGAGAGTGGCGTCCGGCCCGAGGCCCTCGGTGATCGGCAAATCGAAGTCCGGATCCACGGCGCCCGTCGTCGGGTTCAGGGCGGCGAGGAGCCCCCGGTTCACGCTCCTGATGCTGGAGAAGAACCCGCCCACGTACACCGCCGAGCCGTCGCTCGCGACCGCGACCGCCGACGCCCGGGCGTTCGCGTTGGCCCGGAAGGTCGTGTCGAGCGACCCGTCCCAGTTCAGCTTCGCCACCTTGCGCCGGCTGACCCCGTTCACGGTGTTGAACTGCCCGACGACGAACAGATCCTGACCGTCGGCGGAGACCGCGGCTGCCGTGATGCCGCGGTCGAACACCGGGCGGAACGTGCGATCGAGGAGGCCGGTGTCGATGTCGTAGGCTGCGATGTACGGCTGCGCGAAGGTCGTGCCGTTCGCGTCCGCGAGCTGCGTGAAGGTGCCCACGAGCACGATCCGGTCACCCCATTGCACCATGTCCTCGACGGTCCCGCTCGTGATCCTCGGCGTGTCCGTCCTGGGACGCTCGGGAACGAGCTGCGTGTGCCCCACCGCCGGCGTCCCCGCCGCCGGCGCGCCCGTGAGGAGCGGCATCAGACCGGCGAGGAGCAACCCAGCGGCGAGGCTCGCCAGGTGCCCACGCATCCGCCCGCCGCTCGACCGTCCGATCACGCGCACCCCTCGCCGCGGCCCAGGCCCAGCATCCACCCCGCGAAGGTCATCTCGTGAAGGTCCTCCTGCTCGTGCCCATCCTCCCTCACCCGATCCAGGGCGACATCCGCCGGACGACCGACTGAGCGACAGCCTTCGGACCTAGGTCCTCCGACCGTCAACCCAGATCCTCCACGATCACACGGTCGAAGTTGGCGGTCCAGGTCCGCAACGCCTTATCGCCGATCCACACCCGACCGGCCGGGAGCGTGCCCGTGTCCGCGACCCAGCCCGCCAACACCGACACCCCGTCCCGATACAGCGCCCAGCTGCCCGCGGGTCCGATGGATCCGCACAACGCGATGCGGTGCCAGCCGGACCCGAGGAGGGCAGCTCTCGGGGACGATGCACCGCTCACGTCGCTCCGGACGCGGAGGAACCCCCCGTCGTCGAGACGCACGCGGACGATCGGCTCGCCGCTCTCCGTCCGGAGACGGAACAGAACAGCGGCGGAGGCGTCGGTGACCGATACGTCCACGCTGACGCACGGCGAGTCCGTCGTCGCCGGGAGGAACGCTTCGGCCCAGGCCACGGCCTCGACCACGCTGAGGCGCGCGCTCGGCGGGGCGGGGCTGCCCAGCGTGTCGTCGATGGTCATCCCGGTGACCCGCGCCCAGCGGGTGAACCCGTCGTCGAACCCATCCTCGAAGACCACGGCCCCCGTGGGGCGCGGCTGGGCGCTCCCCACCTCGATGCGGACCGCGTCGATGTCCCCGGAGAAGTAGTCGCAGGTGATCGTCACCTGGTCGCATTTGAGCTTGCCGCCGATCGTGAGCGGCTGCCGGTTCGACACACTCAAGGGTGCCACGGCGCGGCGGTCCAGGACCACATCGTCGACGGTCAGGCTCATCCACCCCCCG
>BEHO01000188.1 GCA_002898915.1 bacterium HR12 | reverse complement strand
ATCGAGAACTTGGCGCCGGAACGCACCGAGACGAGGAGCGGGTCCTCGGGGTCGCCGAGGCGGCGCCCCATCCGCTCCTCGAGGCGCGCGAGGTGCTCCTCCACCTCCTCCATCAGTCCCTCGGGGAACTCGCCCCGGCGCAGGTACGCGATGCACGCCTCGGTGGTGATCGTGAACCCCGGGGGCACCGGAAGGCCCATGTTCGTCATCTCGGCGAGGTTGGCGCCCTTCCCGCCGAGGAGGTCCTTCATGTCCTTGTTGCCCTCGTGGAAGTCGTACACGTACTTCGTCACGGCTGCCTCCAGGCCCGGCCTTCCCTCAGGGCACCAGTCTACGGAACGGCGATGCGGAGCCCGGCGGACGCGGGACCTGGTACGGTGGGGCTCCAGCGAAGGGAGGGCACCATGGCAGGGATCGTGAACCTGGACGCGGGCGACGTCCGCACGTTCGAGAACGGCATGGCGCAGATCGCCAAGACGGGGACCATCACCGTCTCGCGCCTGACGCTCCAGCCCGGTTGGCGCTGGTCCAACGACGTGAGGCCGCTGGGGAGACGGACTCGTGCATGGTCCACCACAAGGGCGTCACGCTGTCCGGCCGGCTCCACGTCGTGATGGACGACGGCACCGAGCTCGAGCTCGGTCCGGACGACGTCAGCGACATCCCGCCCGGGCACGACGCCTGGGTGGTGGGCGACGAGCCCTGGGTCGGCGTCGACTTCTCCGACGACATGGCCACCTACGCGGCCCCCGCGTAGGGCGCCCCGCGCGATCGACCCGGGGCCGGGGCCCCGGGCGACGCTCAGCAGACGGCGTTGAGGAACGGGAAGGGGTTCACCGCCTCACCGCCGAGCGGGTGGTACTCGAAGTGCAGGTGGGGGCCGGAGGCGTTACCGGTCTCCCCCACGTAGCCGATCACGTCCCCCGCCCGCACCTCGCCGAGCGCCCCCCGCTCGGACAGGTGTGCGCCGTAGACGTAGCCCACCTCGCCGAACACCTTCACGGCGATCCCCCCGAGGGGGTTGTCCGCGACCACCGCGACCCCGTCGAAGGGCGCCCGGACCGGCGTGCCCGGCGGGGCGAAGATGTCGATCCCCTCGTGCAGGTGGAACCCCCCGCTCCATCGGGGCGCATGCCAGTTGTCCGTGTACGCCATCGGCTGGTCGACCGGACACACCTGCAGGACGCCGTCGAGGGCGATCTCGACCTCGCCGACGAGGTCGGGGGCCTGCCCGAGCCTCGCCGCGACCAGGAGCTCGGCGAGGGCCATCTCCTCGGTGAGGGCCCGGTTCGCCCGCCGGACCCCGCGCAGCTCCCGCCGGAGGCGGCCGAGGGCCTCGCCCAGCCGAGACGCCTCCTCGAGCAGCTCCCGCTCGCGGGCGCGCAGCTCCTCGCGGGCCCGGTCGATCCGCGCGAGCTCCTCGCGGGCCCGGTCGATGAGGACCGCCGCGTCCTGCGCCAACCCCGCGTCGGCGGGCGCGGCAGCCCCGAGGCTCGCGGCCTCCGCCGTCGCATCGGCGAGCTCCGCCCGGACCCGCCGCTCCAGCTCGGCCAGGGTCGCGGCCTCCTCGCGGAGCCCGGCGAGGAGGCCGCGCACCTCCACCAGCCGGCGCTCGGTCGCCGCGCGCTCGGCGAGGATCGCCACGCCGAGACGATCGTTGGCCCGCATGGCCTTGCCGACCACGACGAGGGGGGCCCGCAGGTCGGCCACGGTCTCCGGGACCTCGGGATGACCGGGAACCCGCCCGGTCTCCACGACCTCGTCCGCGAGCGAGCGACGGCGCTCCCGGACGATCTCGTACGTGCGGAGGCGGCGCTCGGCCTCGATGGCCGCGTCCCGCAGCCCGGCGAGCCGCGCCCCGAGGGCCTCCGCCCGCCCCTCGAGCTCCGCCACGGCGGCGGCCGCGAGGTCGAGCCGGGCCTCGACCCGGAACAGCGCCCCTCGGATCGCCACCAGGCGGACGTCGGGGCCCACGTGGGCGCTCCCCCGCACCCCGCCGGCCAGCACGATGGTGCCGACGAGCGCGCCCGCGAGGACGAGCCGTGGTCCCCTCAGGACAGCTCGTCCACGCGCAGGATCCCGCCGGTCGCGTCCACCTCGGCGCTGCATACGAACCCCCAGGTCTGCCCCGGCCGCCAGTCCTGCTTGTTGTCCATGCTCGTCGCGAGGAGCCGGCCGTCCCGGTCGAGGAACGAGCACCCGAGCTGCGCGTAGGAGATCACCCGACCGCTCGTGTTCTCCGCGATGCCGATCAGGTCCGAGTACCCGTAGGCGTGCGTGAGCCGCACGTCGTAGATGCGGACCATGCCCTCGTAGCCGGTGACCTCGACGCTCACGTCCCGGCCGTTCGGCACGTACACGGTCTCGGTCACGGTCACGGTCTCGGTCTCGGTCCGCACGACCGTCCGGACCTTCGCCCTCCGGAGCTCGGCGACGCGCGCGCGGAGCTCCTCGATCCGGGCCGCGAGGTCCGCGGCGTGGGCCTCCGCGCCTTCCGCCCGCTCCAGCGCGCCGGCGAGCTCGGCGCGGAGGACGGCGACCCGATCCCGGAGGGCGTGGATCTCGCGCCTCGCGTCCCTCGTCGCCAGGACGGCCGCGCCGACCGCGGACGACACCAGGACCAGCGCGACCGCCACGGCCAGCCCTCGGCGCACCCCCTTCCGCCGCCCCCGTGGCCGTCGGGACGCTCGGGGCGCCCCCCGCCTCGCCAGCTCGTCCTCGTAGAGGTCCCGACTGACCATCACGAGGCCCATCCCGGGGAGCATGGGGTCCGGCGGCCGCGGCGGTGCCTCCAGCGTGGACCTCATGGCTGCCAGCCTCGCAGCGCCGGCCGGAGATGGCGTGGGTCCAGGTGCCCGTCGCGCGTGGGCCCTAGGTCCCGGACCCGAACGGCCGGCTCAGGCCCCGGAGCCGAGGGCGTCGCGCAGCGTCCCGAGCGTCGCGGCGTCCGTCGCGAAGAGCACCCGCACGCTCGAGCCCTCCACCGGCAGGACCTCCCCGACCCCCTCGCCCTCGGCGATCCACCGCCCCATCGCCTCGGCGAACGCCTCCGCCTCCTCCGGAGCGTCCCACGCCGTGACGAGGACCACGGCGACGCGCTCGCCGTCCGTCCACGCCCGGTACAGGCCCCCGTCCCAGCCCGCGGCGGCCTCGGCGGCGGTCGAGCTCGGTAGGCGCAGACCGAGGGCGATCGAGAGCCAGGCCTCGCCCACCTCCTGGACGTCCAGGTCCTCCCACCCCGGCCCGAGGGCCGGACCCAGATCCGGGACGTCCACCGGCGTCGGCACGTCGTCGGGGTAGCGGTCGGGGTGGATGATCTGCTCCGTCGAGACGGGGAGCTCGCGGAAGGCCGCGTCCACGGCGTCCACGCCCCCGCGACCGACGAGGGTCGCGACGAACGCCTGTCCGGCCGTGTACGGCCAGATCTGCTGGCGCTCGATGAAGGGCTCGACGGTCGGCGTCTCCCCTCCGAGGTCGGTCGCGAGCCCCAGCTGTTCCTGCGGCGTGAGGTGCTCCAGCGCGTACCGGCTCATGAAGAACGCCGCGTCCCCCTCGGTGAGGGCGATGGCGGCCGTCGCCGCCTCGTCCCGGCACGAGGTCATGAGGTGGTCGATCCGCTCCAGCCCGAAGTGCTGATCGTCCAGCGCGTGGATCAGCTCGTGGGCGAGCGTGACCCGCTCCCGGGGCGAGGGCTCCTCGGTCCCGATGAACCGGAGCTCGCCGGTGAGCGTGTCGTAGTACCCGATCACCTGGCCCGAGACGAACCGCTCGAGCTCCTCACGGATGCTCACGCCCTCCCCGATCACCCCCATCGTGCTCCACGCCCTGCTCCGGCGCTCCAGCAGCCCGCGCGGGAAGGCGTAGTCGAAGGACTCCTCCAGCCCCTCGATCAGCTCCCTCGGCGTGACGGCCTCGGCCACCACCCGCTCGGTGAAGGGGAGCCCCCGGAGCTCCTCGAGGGCGTCCATCGTCTCCGCGATCACCGGCGGGGTCGGGCCCT
>BEHO01000187.1 GCA_002898915.1 bacterium HR12 | reverse complement strand
GTGGCCGAGATCCTGGGGGTGTCGCGGCAGCGGGTCTACCAGCTGCTCGAGGAGCGGGAGGACTTCCCGCGCCCCGCGGCCGGGCTGGCCCGCGGATGGGTCTGGCGGCGCGGCGACGTGGAGGCGTGGGCGAGGTCCCGGCGCACGGCTTGACACGCCGTCAAGGACCGGCTATCATCCGTCTTGACGGAGCGTCAAGAGGAGGTGGAGCGATGGAGTCGAGGACGGAGCGGGAGCCGGAGTACGTGATCCGGGTCGGCCGCATGGGGATGGGGACGGCCCGCACGGTCGCCGAGGCCTGCGAGCGGGCCCGTGAGGCCGCGCTCGAGGAGGCGCTGTGGACCGGCACGGTCTACTGGACGGTGCTCGACCCCGAGGGCCGGGTCGTCGCCGACGGGATCGCGACGAGGTAGGGGGCCGTGATGGAGCTGCGCTACCGGGGACCGAACGTCGAGGGCTATACGCGTGACCTCGGGATCGTGGCCGAGTGGGACGATCTCGGTGAGGCCCGCGAGCAGGCCGTCCGCCGCGAGTTGCTCTCGATCGCGAGGGTCTACGGCGCCGACCCGCGCGTCGTGCTCGAGGACTACCGGGCGGTGCGGGAGGCGCGGTGAGCCCCGAGACGGCGCTCGGCGGGGCGCTGCGCCGGGTCGCGAAGGACGTCTGGGTCTGGACCGACACCGGGGAGCGGGAGCTGCGGGTCCGGGACCTCACCCTGCGTGACCTCGCCCCGAGCTACCGCGTGATCTTCCGGGGTGAGCACCACCTGGTCGAGGTCCCGGAGCTGTGGCGGAAGGACGTCTCCGACCCCGACGTCGAGGAGGTCCTGACCCACCTCCTCGCCGAGCAGGGGCGGGCGGCCGACATCTACGCGGAGGGGCTGGCCGAGCTGCTGGACGACCACCGCGCGCGCTCCCGGGGCTTCCTCGTCCCGCTCGAGGCCTGGGACGAGGCCATGTCCCGTGTGGTCGGCTGCCAGTGGGATCGGGCCGACGAGGAGGAGATCATGGCCCGCGCGGAGCGGGCTCGGCAGCACGATCGGGAGCAGCACGATCGGGAGCAGCACGATTGACGCGAGGAAGAGAGTGACCGACCGGATTCCGATGGGACGTCCTTCCGCATACACCGCCGGACCGTGGCACCTGCGGCAGGTCGAGCGTCGCGGGGTCGTCATCGGGCTGCAGGTGGTTGCCGGGGAAGACGAGCGTCCGGTCGAGGTCGCGGAGGTGCGCTGGCCGACCCCGAACCTGGCTGCGAACGCCCGCCTGATCGCGACCGCCCCCGATCTGGTCGAGGCCCTTCGGGAGCTGGTGGACCGCATCGACCGAGACGCCGCCCGGCCGGAGGTGCGCGCCGCGCTGGCGAGGGCCGAAGAGGTCCTGCGTCGGGCGACGGGGGGTGCTGAGTCTCGGCCGGAGTAGGGTTCCCTCCGTGGTCGAGCGACCGGACGTGGACGAGGCCTCGCGGAAGGCTTTCCGTCGCGCGGTACTCGCGTGGTTCCGGCGCAACGGCCGTCGATTCCCGTGGAGGGAACGCGCGGGTCGCTACTCGGTGCTGATCGGCGAAATCCTGCTGCAACGGACCCGCGGGGAGGCCGTCGCCGAGGTCTACGAGGCCTTCCTCCGTCGATGGCCGACCCCGGAGCGCCTGGCCCGCGCGGCGCCCCGATCGGTGGCCGAGGTCATCCGTCCCCTCGGGCTGGCCAAGCGGGCGCCGCTCCTGGTCCGGCTGGGCCGCGAGCTCGTCCGACTCGGCCGCATCCCCTCCGACCCGAAGGAGCTCATCGTTCTCCCCGGGGTCGGCCCGTACGCCGCCCACGCCGTCCCCGTCTTCGCCGACGGCAGACCCCTGCCGCTCGTCGATTGGGTCGTCGCGCGGGTGCTCCGGAGGTACTTCGGCTTGCCGGCCGACCGGCGGCCGAACGCCGATCGCGAGCTGTGGGCCCTCGCCCAGGAGCTCGTGCGGCCGGGGCGGGCGCGGGAGCTCTGGCTCGGCGTCCTCGATCTCGGGGCGGCGATCTGCAGGCCGAAACCCCGATGCGCCGAGTGCCCTCTCAGGGTCGGCTGCGCCTTCGCGCATTCCGTCGGCGGCTCGGGGTAGGATGACACCGCTGTGATTACGCGACGGAGAGGGGACGCCGCACGGACGTTCGACGTGATCGACCTCTTCGCGGGTGCGGGAGGGATGACGCTCGGCTTCCACCGGGCCGGGTTCCGGTCGATCTTCGCGGTGGAGATCGACCCTGCGGCGGCGAAGACGTACGCGGCGAACTTCGGTTCGGCCTACGTCTACGCCGGTCCGATCGAGGACGTCGAGGAGTTCCCCGGGGCCGACGTGATCATCGGCGGGCCGCCGTGCCAGGGCTTCAGCCCCCTCGGACGCGACCGCGACCCGCATTCGCGCGCCTCGCTGAACTCCCTCTGGCGCGAGTACGTCCGGGCCGTGCGGGCCGTCCGTCCGGCCGTGTTCGTCGTCGAGAACGTGCCGGAGTTCCTGCGCTCCGAGCAGTTCGCGACGTTCCTCGAGACGTTCCGCGGGGACCCGCTCCTCCGCGATTACGAGATCGAGTCGGCCGTGCTGAACGCCGCCGACTACGGCGTGCCGCAGCGGCGGCGCCGCGGGTTCGTGATCGGCTCGCGCGTCGGCCCCCCGCGCTGGCCGGAGAAGACGCACGGGCCGGAGTCGAGGGACGGGCGGCCGTACGCGACCGTCCGCGAGGCGATCGGCGACCTGCCGCTCGAGCCGACCGGTCGCGACCTCCACATCGGGAGGAACCCCCGCCCGGCCTCCATCGAGCGGTACAAGGCCGTCCCGGAGGGCGGGAACCGCTTCGACCTCGCGAGGAACCGCCCCGACCTGACCCCGGCGTGCTGGAAGAACAAGGCCTCCGGCACCACCGACGTCTTCGGGCGCCTGTGGTGGGACCGCCCCGCCTACACGATCAGGACGGAGTTCTTCAAGCCGGAGAAGGGGCGGTACCTCCATCCCGAGGCCCATCGGCCGATCACCCACCGCGAGGCGGCCCGCCTCCAGACGTTCCCCGACGACTTCGTCTTCGAGGGCTCGAAGATCGAGATCGCGAGGCAGATCGGCAACGCCGTTCCGCCGCTGCTGGCCGAGGCGGTGGCCCGCGCCGTCCGCGAGGTCCTGGTCGACTCCGGGTGAGCGCGCCGGACTTCGTCAGGGCGATCCTCGGCCTGCGCAGGGGGGTTCCCAACAACGCCGACGTCGACAGCGAGACGTCGAAGAGGATCGCGGGGGAGATGCTCCGCCTGCTCGGCGCGGCCCGTCCGGCCGGGCCCGCCGATCCGGGCACGGCCCTCGAGGAGGGGGTCAGGGACCACCTCGCCGTCGAGCTCGCGGCCCGAGACCCGGCCAGGGTCTGGAAGGTCGAGCGGCGGCGTCTGATCTCCGACTTCGAGCAGTATCGGCATCTGGCCCGGCTCGACCGGCTGATACGAGAGGATGGGACCGGGACGTTGGCGGTCGAGATCGGTCGCGACTACCTGATCCGCCCCGACGTGACCGTCGGCGTCGTCGTCGACCCCGACCGGCCTCCCATCCTCCATGCGGCCGTCAGCTGCAAGTGGACGATCCGGTCCGACCGGGTCCAGAACATCCGCCACGAGGGCGTCATCCTCACGCGCCACCGACGCGGGCGGCAGCCGCACATCGTCACGGTGACCGTCGAGCCCCTTCCTTCGAGGATCGCCGCGATCGCCCGGGGGACGGGGGAAGTCGACGCCGTCTATCACGCGGCGTTCGAGGAGCTGAAGGAGGCCACGCGCATCGCCGGCACCGAAGAGCAGCAGAGGGTGCTCGATGAGCTGGTACGTCAAGATCGACTGAAGGATTTCGTCGAGCTGGCGGCGGTGCTCACCCTTTGACGAGGAAGGTGGCCCAATGAGCGGACGTCGGCGGTCGCCGTTGCCGCGACGCTGGCTCCTTCTCAGGCGCGAGGTCCTCGAGCGGGACGGCGTGCGATGAGTCGGATCCTCCGACCT
>BEHO01000186.1 GCA_002898915.1 bacterium HR12 | reverse complement strand
CTCTCGCCACACGGCCTCGACGAGATGCAAGTCGGTCCGGCACAGACCAGCGCCGCCGATCTTCACGATGACGTCGAACGGGCCGGTGATCGTGGGCTCCGGGACCTCGTCGATGGAGATCGAGCTCGAGTACGGAAGCTCGTACTTGACCATGCGTACCGCCTTCATGACCGAACCTCCTTCCATCCATCGCGCCCCTCGTGGCCGTGGAGCACCGGGGCTGGGACCATCAGGCCTCCATGCGCGAACCGCCTTCCATCCACCGCGACCTCCCGACTCCGCAGGGATCCGCCGCCCCGGGCATCCGTCGGATGCGCTCGACCGCGGCCCGGAGCCCCCGGACCGACCGGCCGATGCCCACCAGGCCACGACGGCGCGCGGATGGTGGACGCCGACGCGGTGGGCAAGCGGGGGCCTCCGATGGATGATCGAGGGCGTGCACCCCGCCCTCGCCCGGCAGTCGCACGCGCTCGCCATCAGCAAGGCGATCCTCGCTCATCACGACCCCGCCGCCGTGCTCGCGTACCTCGCGTCGTCGCGGCTTCGTCGCTACACGGCCGCGAGGATCACCGAGGCCTCCGCCTTCATGGAGGAGCTGCGAGCGATCCGCGCGACCGGGCGCGCGTTCGACCGCGAGGAGTTCCAGCAGGGGTTCTGCCGCGTTGCGGCCCCGGTGTTCGGCGCCGGCGGGGACGTGCTCGGGGCGATCGGCGTCTCGGTACCTGCCCGCCGTTTCGGGGGGCGGTCGCGGCGGCCAGTTCGTCGGTGCGAACCCCGTTGGGTCGCTCCCGGAGCGGCCTGGGGGGCACAGCCGTTCGCGGTCGCCAGGCTCCTCCCCCGTCCAGACGACGCCATACGGCTACCTCCCGGACCCCTCAACTCTTGCATTCGACCGGTGAGACTGTCAAGGCGCGGGCGGACCCGAACCGCCTGCGCGTCGTAGCCCTGGACGAGGGCCGGGCCGCGCTTGACCACCCGGCTGTCGGATCGGCGGTGTTGGCCCTGGTCGTCCCCGCGGAGCGTGGGCGCTTCGGGACCGGCTTTCGTCCCCGCAGCGGTCGGCTCCGCTCGGCCTCCAGGGCGGCCCGGGGGGCGAGGTGTTCCTGGTAGGCGCGCTGGCGCTCCGCCTCCTCCTCCTCGAGCCGTGCCTTGGCCCGGGCCAGTCGAGCAAGCCGCCCGCCTCGGTCCCGGAGGTCTGGAGGTAGCTCGTCTCCTTGCGCGGTGCCGTGGAGGCGATCCTCTTCGGCATCGGTCTGGGCCGCCTCGGCGAGCATCCGCTCCAGCTCAGCCTCGATCGCCTCGACGGTGCGGTTGGCCGCGATCGAGGCGTTGGCCTCCACCTTGGTCCCGTCCGGGGCCACCAGGCCGACGCGACCGAGGCCGGCGGCCCGGCACAGCTTGAGGATCTCGATGAAGCAGTGCCCGAGTGCCGCCTCGTTCTGCTGGCGGAACCGGGCGATGGTCGAGTGGTCGGGGACCTGGTTCGCCGCGATCACACGGAAGGCGACGTCCTCGGTGCAGCGCCGCTCGATCCGGCGGGAGGAGCGCTCGCCGACGCAGTAGGCGTAGAGGAGCAGCGCCACCATCATCTTCGGGTCGAAGGCGGCGGCCCCCACCCGGCCGCACGGTAGCGGGCGTAGAAGTGCGAAAGGCCCGTCTGCTCGACCGCGTCGAGCACGAACCAGGCCAGGTGGTCCTCGGGAAGCCAGTCCTTCAGGCTCGGGGGCGTCAGGAAGGACTGTTCCCGCTCGCAGGGGAGGAAGTTGTGGGCCACAGGGCGCCTCGGCCTTGGCCATCGTGTCGAGCGACGGCGTGACGCACGGCTTCCGCCTGTGCCCCGGACAGACGAGTAGCTTGGTGCGGGTGGGAGCGCGCGTTCGATCGATGGTCGTCCAACCGATCGACTTCGACGAGATCGTTCTGCACATCTCCCCGTTGCCGCCGGGTGGTGACCGGGGTCCGGCATGCCGGCTCCCCCTCGGGGCCGCGTAGACTGAACCGCGACTCAAACCGGGGCCCGGAGCGGCCCCGGCGGTGGCCGGACGCCCGGGAGGACGCGATGAGCACGCAGGGACCCGTCGAGATCGACATGGGCCGGGTGGAGGAGATCATCCGGCGCGAGGAGCAGGCCCTCCGGGACAAGCAGCCGCGCTCCCTCGCCTACCAGCAGGAGGCGAGCCGTCGGCTCCCCGGCGGCGTCTCGTCGTCCTGGCAGACGGCCCCGCCCCACCCGATCTACGTGAGCCACGGGAAGGGCTCGAAGGTCTGGGACCTCGACGGGAACGCCTTCGTCGACTACCACAACGGCTACGGCGTGATGGTCGTGGGGCACGCGCACCCCAAGATCGTCGAGGCCGTGCAGCGGCGGATCGAGCTCGGCTCGCACTTCGCCCAGCCGACCGAGGACGCCCTCGTCGTGGCCGACAACCTGGCCGAGCGCACCGGCCTGCCGCTCTGGCGCTTCGGCAACTCGGGGACCGAGGCCACGCTCGACGCGTGCCGGCTCATGCGGGCGGCGACCGGTCGGGACCTCCTGATCAAGTGCGAGGGGATCTACCACGGCCATCACGACGCGCTCATGGTCTCCGTCTACCCGAGCCCGGACGTGTGGGGGCCGCGCGAGCGCCCCAACCCCGTCGCGCAGACGCCGGGGCTGCCGCGGTCCTACGTCGAGCTCACGCGGGTCGTGCCCTTCAACGACGCCGAGGCCGTGAAGCGCGTCTTCGAGGAGTTCCCGGGCCAGATCGCCGGCATGATCGTCGAGCCGTGCATGACGAACCTGGGCGTGACCCTGCCCGAGCCCGGGTACCTCCAGGCGATCAAGGAGATCTGCCACGCGAACGGCGCGTACCTCGCCTTCGACGAGGTGAAGACCGGCGCCACCGTCGCCTGGGGCGGGGCGATCGAGGCCTTCGGCGTCACGCCCGACCTCGCGTGCTTCGCGAAGGCGATCGGGGGCGGTCTTCCCTGCGGGGCGATCGGCGGGGTCGAGGAGATCATGGGCCTCGTCGTCCGCGGCAAGGTCGAGCAGGTCGGCACGTTCAACGGGAACCCGCTCACCATGGCCGCCTCCCGTGCCGCCCTCACCGAGGTCCTCACGAGGGACGCCTACGCCCACTTCGACCACCTCCACGACATCATCCGGACCGGCGTCCAGGCCGCGATCGACCGGTACCGGCTGCCGGCGCGGATCACGACCCTCGGCGCGAAGGGGGGCGTGAACTGGAAGGCGGAGCCGGTCCGCGAGTTCAGCGACGCCCTCGACATCGACGAGCGGCTGTCCTACGCGGCGTGGCTCTGGCAGCTGAACCGCGGCGTGTTCAAGTCCCCCTGGGCGAAGTGGGAGAGCTGGACGATCTCCGTGGCCCACACGGAGGAGGACGCGCGGCTCTACGTCGAGAACTTCGAGAGCTTCGCCGAGGCCATCACCGCCTGAGCGTGTGACCATCGGTCACGGCGGGCGGACGGCCGCGAGCCTCGGCCTGGCTAGACTCCGTGACCTCACGGCACGGAGGGGGACATGGCGACCGAAGGGATCCTGGAGCGGCTGGCGAAGGGGCCGGTGCTCGGCGACGGCGGGTACCTGCTCGAGCTCGAGAAGCGCGGCTACGTCCAGGCCGGGCCGTTCACGCCGGAGGTCGCGATCGAGCACCCCGATGCGCTGGCCCAGCTGCACCGCGAGTTCCTGCGCGCCGGCGCGGAGTTCCTGACGACGCTCACCTTCTACGCGAGCGAGGACAAGCTCGCCACGGTCGGGCTCGCCGACCGGGTGGACGAGATCAACCGCAACGCCGTGCGCATCGCCCGTGAGGGGGCGGCCGAGGGGGACGCCCTGGTCGCCGGGGACCTCTCGCTCACGTGGGCCTACGACCCGGCCGACCCCGCCAGCGCGGACCACGTGCGGGCCCTGTTCGACCGGCAGCTCCAGGACATGCTCGATGCCGGTGGCGTCGACTTCTGGGTGGGGGAGACCTTCAGCTACCTGGGGGAGGCCCTGCTGTTCGTGGAGCGCGCG
>BEHO01000185.1 GCA_002898915.1 bacterium HR12 | reverse complement strand
CCGGCGATGACGAGGTCCGCCACGGTCGGGTCAGTCCAGGACCCGGAGCCACAGCCCCGAGGTGAGCAGCACGGCCGGGAGGACGAACAGGCCGACGACGAAGATCCAGAGCCGGCGCCCGGAGGCCACGAGCCAGTCGTTCAGGCCGATGACCCCGCGCTTGATCGGCCGGTAGGCGAGGGCGAGGCAGGCGATCGACACCACGGCCACGCCGATCGCCTGCGCCAGCACGATCTGCACGGCCACCCCGTTCCGGAGCAGCATGGCGGCGACGAGCGTGTCGGCGAGCGTGGTGATGTTCGCCCCCATGATGTAGGGCACCGACTCCTCCCGGGTGACGTACCCGCGCGTCGCGAGCGGCACGAGGACGGTGAGGGCCACGGAGACGGAGAGCGTGAGGGTGGCGACGGCGCACCCGATGAGGAACATGGGCCAGGGTCGCCGGAGCCAGGCGAGGCGCTCCCGGCTCACCCGCCGACCGTCCACCTGCGGCAGCACGCGGTCGAGGAGCTTGAACGAGAGGAGGATCACCCCGAGGCCGAGCGGGACGAGGAGCCCGCCCGGCAGGGCGCGGACGACGGGATCCTGGACCGGGCCCCACAGCAGGTCCACGAGGCTCGCGACCTCTCCGGAGGTGCGCCAGTGGATCCCGGCGAGGGCGCCCGAGCGCAGGATCGCGTAGGCGAGGACCATCCCGGGGAGGTAGGTGAGGGCCGTCAGCGAGAGCGCGAGGATGCCCATCCCCACGGACTCCTCCCGCCGAGCCGCGCGGTTCCGGACCGCGTAGAGGAACCCGACGAGGAGCACGACGAAGGACGCGCCGAGCCGCGAGCCGGTGAGCATGGTGAAGGTCTGCAGCTCGGTGATGGCGCCGCCGGCGAACAGGCCGAGGGCGACGGCCGCGATCGGCGAGCCGGACAGCACGAGGTAGGCGCCGATCCACCCCGCGCCCAGGGTCGCGGCGCCGTTGCCGAAGAACACGCTCTCGCGGATCGTGGGCGCGATGGCCGCCGCGCCGGCCTTCATGAGCTGGAGCGAGAGGACGAGCAGGTACACCGCGCCGATCGCGCTCGCGGTCTTGCCGAGGGTCCTCGGCCAGGCGCGCTCGCGCGCGACGGGCACCGCCATGGGCGCCTCCGCGCGGACGGCGACGCCGGACCCGACGACCGGCGGGTCGTCGGACGGGGACCCCTCGCGGGGCTGGGGGGGACGGTCGTCGGTCGCGTCGGCCATACGTGTCGCCGCGTGTCGCCGGGACGGCTCGGGCCCACCGTACCCGCTGGGTCGAGCGCCGGCAACCCGCGAGGACCCCGGCGGGCCCCTCCGGGCGTGGATGCGCCGAGCGTGGACGGCCGAAGGTCCCCCTCGCATCGGGAGAAAGGACCCCGGGCGGGTCCGATTTGGGTTGGCACCCTAGGACGTGGACCCGAGGGGAGCCTCGGGACCGAGGAGACCGAGGGGTGCGAGATGGACGACTCGACGCTGTCGCTGGTGTTGTTCTCGGGCACGGACGACAAGCTGAACGCCGCGGCCGTGCTCGCGGTGGGCGCCGCGGCGATGGGCCGGAAGGTGAACGTCTTCCTCCAGTACTGGGCCCTCGACGCCTTCCGCAAGGACCGGATCCACGAGGACCACGGGCTAGCGCCGGAGGCGGGGCCCCGGGGCGAGGAGGCCTTCCGCAAGCACGGCGGGCAGCACTGGAGCGAGATCTTCCGCCAGGCCAAGGAGGTCGGCGACGTGAAGATCCACGCCTGCTCGCTCTCCATGGAGACGCTGGGGCTGACGCTCGAGGATCTCGACCCGCTGGTGGACGACCAGGAGGGGGTCGCGTCGTTCTTCATGGACGCCGACGGCCCCGTGACCTTCATCTGAGGAGGTGGGACGATGGCGACCGTCAACGTCGACCGCTCGATCGACGCCCGGGGGATGCCGTGCCCGGGGCCGCTCATGAGCCTCATCGGCGCGATCCGCGAGGGCGAGGTGGGGAACGTGATCGAGGTCCTCTCGAGCGATGAGGGCTCGAAGACCGACATCCCCGCCTGGGTGGCGAAGGCCGGGCACGAGCTCGTCGAGGTCGTGACCGAGGACGGGTTCACCCGCTTCGTCGTGAAGAAGGCGAGGTGATCGGGGTGCCGGCCAAGGTCGTCGTCCTCGGCGGGGGCGTCGGCGGCACCCTGGTCGCGAACCTCCTCGCGAAGGAGCTCGGCCGCGAGGGCAGGGTCACGGTCGTCGACCCGACCGGCATGCACCACTACCAGCCCGGGTACCTGTACGTGGCGCTCGGGCAGGCGAACGGCCGGTGGCTCGTCCGTGACGAGCGGACCCTGCTGCGGCGTGAGGTGGATCTGGCGGTGGAGCGCGCCACGAGGATCGAGCCCGACGCGGGCCTCGTTCACCTCGAGCGCGGTGGGAAGCTCGAGTACGACTACCTGGTCCTCGCCACCGGCGCCAGGCTCGTGCCCGAGCTCGTGCCGGGCCTGCGGGAGGGGTCCCACGAGTTCTACTCGCTCGAGGGCGCGCAACGGCTCCGGGAGGAGCTCCGCCGGTTCCGCGGCGGTCGGCTGCTCGTCGGGATCGCCGGCATCCCCTACAAGTGTCCGCCGGCGCCCGTCGAGTTCGTGTTCATGGTGGAGGAGTACCTGCGGCGGCGCGGCGTGCGGGACCGCAGCCGGATCACGCTCCTCTCCCCCCTGAACCGAGCCTTCACCATCGAGTCGGCCTCCAAGGTGATCCAGCCCTTGATGGAGCAGCGGGGGATCGAGCTCGTCACGTTCTTCAACGTGGAGGAGGTGGATCCCTCCGCCGGGACCGTGTCGTCGCTCGAGGGGGAGAAGCTCGAGTACGACCTCCTCGTCCTCGTGCCGCCCCACCGCGGTCAGCAGGTGGTCGTGGACTCGGGGCTCGGCGATCCGGCGGGATGGCTGCCGACCGACCGGTACACCCTCCAGGTCGAGGGTCAGGACCGGATCTTCGCCATCGGGGACGCGACGAACCTGCCGATCAGCAAGAGCGGCTCCACCGCGCACTTCGAGGCGCCCGTCGTCGCGAGTCGGATCGCCTCCCTCGTGCGCGGCACCGCGCCGAACGAGAACTACGGCGGTCGCGTGATGTGCTTCCTCGAGACCGGCAACCGCAGGGCGACGGTGCTCCGGTTCGACTACGAGCACCCGCCGGCGCCGCCCCAGCCGAACCTGATCTGGCACTCGGCGAAGTGGCTCTTCAACCGGCTCTACTGGGAGACGGTCCCCCAGGGCCGGCTCCCCGAGAAGATGCCGGTGCCGATCCCGACGGGAAGGAGCGAGTCATGAGCATGCAGGTCGCGAAGACCCTCGATCTCAAGGGGCTGTCCTGCCCGCTGCCGATCGTGAAGACCGCGCAGGCGATCAAGGAGCTCGCCTCCGGTCAGCTGATCGAGGCCCTGGCCACGGATCCCGGTTCGGTGGCGGACTTCAACGCCTGGTGCCGCTCGACCGGGAACGAGCTCGTCGAGCAGACGGAGCAGGACGGCGTCTTCCGGTTCGTGATCCGCAAGAAGTGAGGTGAGCGGGATGTCCATGGAGGAGACGACGAGGCTCGCGGTCCCCGCCCACGAGCACGAGGAGCACCCGAAGCACAAGAAGCTCGTGATCATCGCCTGGAGCGGCGAGCTCGACAAGGTGTGGCCGCAGATGATCCTGGCCACCACCGGCGCCGCCATGGGGATGGACGTGACCGTCTTCTTCACCTTCTGGGGCCTGTTCGCCCTGGTGAAGGAGGACAAGCACATCACGGGCGAGAACTGGATGCAGAAGATGGTCGCGCTGCTCGACCGGCCGGGGATGGAGCACCTGCGCCTGTCCAAGATGAACTTCGCGGGCGCGGGGCCGGCGATGATGGCGAAGCTGGCGAAGGAGCACAACGTCGCGAGCCCCCGCGAGCTCCTGCAGATGGCGGTCGACATGGGCGTGAAGCTCGTGCCGTGCCAGATGACGATGGACCTCCTCGGCCTGAAGCGGGAGGACATGATCGACGGGCTCGCCGAGCC
>BEHO01000184.1 GCA_002898915.1 bacterium HR12 | reverse complement strand
ATCGGCCCGGACCGGCCGTTCGTCATCGTCGGCGAGCGGATCAACCCCACGGGCCGACGGGCCTTCGCCGAGCGGATCGCCGGCGGCGACCTCGAGCCGGTGCGCGCCGAGGCGCTCGCGCAGGTCGAGGCGGGGGCTCCGGTCCTCGACGTGAACGCCGGGATCCCCGGAGCGGACGAGGTCGATCTCCTGGTCCGCATGGTGAAGCTGGTCGCGGAGACGGTGGACGTGCCGCTCTGCATCGACTCCTCCACCGACGCCGCGCTCGAGGCGGCCCTCGCCGTCTACGAGGGGAAGGCCCTCGTGAACTCCGTCACCGGCGAGGAGGACAAGCTGGAGCGGATCCTCCCGCTCGTCAAGCGCCACGGGGCGGCCGTGATCGGGATGGCGAACGACGAGCGGGGCCCCCTCCCGGACCCCGCGGAGCGCCTGGCGGTCGCCCGGAAGATCGTGGAGCGCGCGGCGGACCACGGTATCCCCCCGGAGGACGTGATCATCGACCCGCTGGCCATGACGGTCGGGGCCGACCCCGACGCGGCCCGCGTCGCGCTGGAGACGATGCGGCTGGTCCGCGACGAGCTCGGCGTGAACCTGATCTGCGGCGCCTCGAACGTCTCCTTCGGGATGCCGGGGCGGGCGGAGCTCACGGCGACCTTCGTGGCGATGGGCCGGATGGTGGGCCTCACGAGCGCGATCGCGAACCCGCTCTCCCGCGAGATGCGGATGGCGACGCTCGGGAGCGACGTCCTGCTCGGCATCGACCGCTACGCGGCCAACTGGCTCCGCACGATCCGCGCCGAGGCCGCGAAGGCCGAGGGCTGACCCGGAGGGCGTCGGTGCGCAAGGTCGAGGTCGCCTTCCGTCCCCACGACCGGGTCACGCGCGTGCCCGAGGGCACCACCCTCTTCAACGCGGCCCACTGGATCGGGCTCCCCATCGAGTCCACGTGCGGCGGCCGCGGCACGTGCGGGAAGTGCCGGGTGCGGGTGCTGACCGGCGAGGTCGCGATCACGCCGGACGACCGCCGGTGGCTCACCGAGGAGGAGCTCGCCGAGGGCTGGCGCCTGGCGTGCCGGTCGATCCTCACGGGCGACGTCGAGTGCTTCGTGCCGGCGCTCATGCGCGTGCCGAGGGCCGCCACGATGGGGCTCTCGCGGTTCGTGCTCCTCGAGCCCAACGTCCACAAGGTGCACCTCGCCCTGGACCCGCCCACGCTGGAGGACGCGCGCTCCGACGTGGAGCGGGTCCGCTCGGCGCTGGAGGCGGAGGGCTACGGCGTCCGGATCGACCTGCCCACGCTCCGGCACCTCCCGATCGTCCTCCGCGCCGCCGGCTTCGACGTCACCGCCGTGCTCTGCGGCGAGCACCTCGTCGCGGTCGAGCCGGGGGACACCACCGACGTCTCCTACGGCGTCGCCGTGGACGTCGGCACCACGACCGTCGTGGCCACGCTCATGGACCTCACCACCGGCGCCGCGGCGGCCGTGGCCTCCAACCTGAACGCCCAGGCACCCTTCGGCGCCGACGTGATCTCGCGGATCGCGCGCACGCGGATGGAGGAGACCGCCGCCGCGGAGCTGCAGCGCACGGTGATCGGGACCATCAACGGCCTCCTCGAGGAGGTCTACGCCGCGGCCGGCGTCGGGCCGGAGCGCACGTACGAGATGGTCGTGGCCGGCAACGCGACGATGCTCCACCTGCTCCTCGGGGTGGACGCGCACGCCATCAGCGTCGCGCCCTTCGTCCCCGCCTTCCGCGAGCCCCTCGACCTGGCCGCCGCCGAGCTCGGCATCGGGATCCACCCCGAGGGTCGGATCCAGCTGCTGCCCTCGATCGGGGCCTACGTCGGCGCCGACATCGTCGCCGGGATCCAGGCTACCGGGCTCACCCGCGAACCGGAGCTCCGCCTGTTCGTCGACGTCGGCACGAACGGGGAGATCGTGCTCGGCAACGCCGAGCGGGTCCTCGCCACGGCCTCGCCGGCGGGCCCCGCCTTCGAGGGCGGCCACATCCGAGCGGGGATGCGCGCCGCCGAGGGCGCGATCGAGGGCGTCTCGCTCACCGAGGGCGAGGTCCGCCTCCAGGTGATCGGCGACGCCGAGCCCCGCGGGATCTGCGGATCGGGGCTGATCGACGCGGTCGCCCAGCTGCGCCTCGTCGGCCTCCTCGACGCGAGCGGGCGCCTCGCCGGGCGGGAGCAGGTCCCCGACCACCCTCTCGCCGATCGCCTGGTGGAGCTGGACGGCATGCGCGCGTTCCTCCTCGCGCCCGACGTGCCGCTCACCCAGCGCGACATCCGCGAGCTGCAGTCGGCGAAGGGCGCGATCTCCACGGGGATCAACGCGCTCATGGAGCTCATGGGGGTGACGACCGCCGACCTCCACCAGGTCCTGCTGGCGGGCTCCTTCGGCACGTACATCAACCCCGCCAGCGCCCGCGTGATCGGGCTCGTGCCGCCGGTGCCGGTGGACCGGATCGTGGCCGTCGGCAACGCCGCGGGCGAGGGTGCGAAGATGGCCCTGCTCTCCTTCCGCGAGCGCGAGATGGCCTTCGACCTCATCCGACGGGTCGAGTACGTGGAGCTCTCGGGGCAGGAGGGGTTCAACGAGGCGTTCCTGGAGGCCGTGCGCTTCCCGGAGCTGGAGGAGGTGCGGTGACCGACCCGCGACCCCTCGCCCTCGTCGTGTGCGGCGCGCTGGCCCGCGAGGTGCGCGAGATCGCGGCCCGCCGCGGCTGGGACGCCGACCTCGTCACGATCCCCGCCCTCGATCACCTCTCGCCCCGGAAGATCGTGGAGGATGTGGAGCGGGAGCTCGCCGAGCTCGACGGCCGCTACGAGCGCGTCGTCGTCGTCTACGGGGACTGCGGGACCTTCGGCGCCCTCGACCGGGTGCTCGAGCGGTACGGGGCCGTGCGCACCGAGGGGCCCCACTGCTACGAGATGTACGGGGGGGCGGAGCTCGCGGCCGAGGCCGACCGGCGCCTGTCCACCTTCTTCCTCACCGACTGGCTCGTCCGGAACTGGGAGCGGGCCGTGGTGGACGGCCTCGGGATCGGCCGCTTCCCGTTCCTGCGGAACACGTACTTCGACCACATCACCGACGTGCTGTACCTACGGCAGTCGCGGGAGCCGTCGCTCGAGGCCAAGGCGCGGGAGATCGCCGCCGACCTCGGCGTGCCGATCGAGATCCGCGACGTCGGCCTCGGCGACCTGGAGCGGAGGTTGATCGAGCTTGTGGAGGAGCCGGCTCCGTCTTGACGTCCTCTCCGAGGAGCAGGTCGAGGCCATCCACGACGCCGGCCTGCGGCTCCTCGAGGAGGTCGGCGTGCGCGTCTCGTTCGGGCCGGCGCTCCGGCGCCTCCGCGAGGCCGGGTGCGAGATCGAGGGCGATCTCGTGCGCCTGGATCGCGGCTTCGTCGCCGAGCGCCTGGCCGAGGCCCCTCGCTCGTTCACGCTGCACGCGCGGAACCCCGAGCGCTCGATCCAGGTGGGAGGCGAGCACCTCGCGCTCGCACCGACCGGCGGGTGCCCCTTCGTCCTCGACCCCGAGCGCGGCAAGCGGCCCCCCACGGCCGAGGACCACGCGACCTTCGTGCGCTTCACCCAGGCCGTCCCCCTGTTCGACCTGAACGAGAGCGGGATCGTCGAGCCCGCCGACCTCCCGGTCCAGAGCCGCCACCTCGACATGGACCTCGACGTGCTGCGCTGGTCGGACAAGCCCTACTTCCCGGTGGGGGCCACCTACGAGGCCGCCCGCGACTCGGTGGACCTCGCCGCGATCGCCTTCGGCGGCCGCGATGCGATCGCCGAGCGGCCGGTGATGCTCGCGATCGTGAACCCCATCAGCCCGCTCTTCTACGACGACCGGATGGCCGGGTCCCTCGTCGCCTACGCCGAGGGCGGCCAGCCCGTCGTGCTCATGCCCTTCACCTTCGCCGGCGGCACGGCACCGCTCGCGCTCGCCGGGTCCCCCGCGCAGACCGTGGCGGAGGTGCTGGCCGGGGTCTGCCTCGTGCAGCTCGTCC
>BEHO01000183.1 GCA_002898915.1 bacterium HR12 | reverse complement strand
CTGCTTCAGGTCGAAGATCAGCTGGGCGAGATCCTCGATGGAGTAGACGTCGTGGTGGGGTGGGGGGCTGATCAGCGCCACCCCCGGACGGGTGTGGCGCAGCCGGGCGATCTCCTCGGTCACCTTGTGCCCCGGGAGCTGGCCGCCCTCGCCCGGCTTGGACCCCTGGGCGATCTTGATCTGGAGCTCCTCGGCGAACGCGCAGTACTCGGGGGTGACCCCGAACCGCCCCGAGGCCACCTGCTTGATCGCGCAGTTCCGCTCGGTCCGGTAGCGGGCGGGATCCTCGCCGCCCTCGCCGGTGTTGGCGCGGGCGGCGAGCCGCTGGAACCCCAGGGCCAGGGTCTCGTGGGCCTCCCTGCTCACCGCGCCGAGGCTGATGCCGCCGCTCGAGAACCGTCGGACGATGGCCTCGACCGGCTCCACCTCCTCCAGGGGGACCGGCGGCCCGGCGGGCACGAGGTCGAGGAGGTCGCGGATGGCGGCGGGGGGCCGCCCGTGGACCAGCTCGGTGAACCGCTCGTACCGCTCGAAGCTGGGCTCGTCCCGGAGGGCGCGCTGGAGGGCGTGGGCCTCGAGGGTCCCCGCGGCGAGGTCCTCGTCGCCGTCCTCGGCGGCCGACGTGGATCGGAGGTAGCGCAGCTCCGGGTCCACGGTCCGGTGCAGGGCTCGGACCACGGCGGGGTTGGTGGCGTGGTACTCGCCGCTCCGGTGGAACTTCACCAGGCCGGGGTTGGCGAGGACCGGCCGATCCTCCCCGTAGGCGCGCGCGTGGCGGGCCAGGACCCTGGCCCCGATCCCCTCGAACCCCAGGCCCCCCAGGGTCGAGGCCACCCCGGGCATGCACCGATCGATCACCTCCGCGTCGAGGCCGACCGCGTCGACGAGGCAGGAGCCGATGTACGGGTCGACGCAGGAGATCCCGAGCTTGGACAGGACCTTGAGGATCCCCTCCTCCATGGCCGTCCGGAACCCCGCCGCCGCCTCCTCGGCCGAGCGTCCCCGGACCCGTCCCGCCTCCGCCAGGGCGGCCACCGTGGCGAGGGCGAGCCGCGGGTGGACGGCCTCGGCACCCAACGCGAGCAGGCAGGCCACGTGGTGCGACTCCCGGGCGTCGTCGACGGCCGCCACGAGCGACGCCCGAGCTCGCAGCCCCGTCCGGACCAAGGCGGTGTGCACGGCGCCGACGGCCAGGGCCCCGGGGATGGGCGCGCGTTCGGGGCCGGCCGCGCCGTCCGAGATCACCACGAGGCTCGCCCCCGCCTCCACCGCCTCGATCGCCCGGCGCGCCAGCCGATCGAGGGCCGCGGCCAGGCCCGCCGGACCCTCCTCGGCCGCCCACGTCGCGTCCAGCGTCGCGGTCGAGGACCGGTGGACCGGGAGGTCCGACAGCAGGCAGCTCTCCAGCTCGAGCAGGGCCGCCGCCTCGGGGCGCTCCAGGAGGAGGGGGTCCCGGCGGCCCAGGAGCACCTCGAGCGACATCACGTGCCGCTCCCGGAGGTGGTCGATGGCGGGGTTCGTGACCTGGGCGAAGCGCTGCTTGAGGAAGTGGTACAGGGGTCGGTCCTGCCCCGAGAGGACCGCCGGCGGGGTGTCGTCGCCCATCGAGAACGTTGGCTCCCTCCCGGCGGCCGCCGCCGGCGCCAGGATCAGCGTGAGCTCCTCCCGCGTGTAGCCGTGGAGCACCTGCCGCCGCTCGAGGTCGTCGACGGTGGGCACCTGGGCGGGCGCGGGGGACGGTCGGCGGCGGTGGCGCGCGAGCCACGCGGCGTAGGGGCGCCGGCGGGCGACCCGCTCCAGCGGGTCGAGCTGGAGGCCGCCCTCCGCCGGGTCCACCACCAGCATCCCGCCCGGCCCGAGCTTGCCTCGCCGCACCGATCCGCGGCCGCGGAGGTCCACCGCTCCCGCCTCCGAGGCGCAGGCCACGGTGCCGTCCTCGCAGATCGCGAACCGGAGGGGACGGAGCCCGTTCCGATCGAGGGCCGCCCCCACCCGGGCGCCGTCGGTGAACACGAGGGCGGCCGGTCCGTCCCACGGCTCCATCAGCGACCGGTGGTAGCGGAGCAGCTGGCGGACCTCCTCGGAGAGGCGGGGATCGCCCTCCCAGGCCGGCGGGAGGACCATCGCGATGGCCAGGCGCACGTCCCGGCCGGCGCCGTGCTCGCCGCCCTCCCGGCAGAGGAGCTCCACGACCTCGTCGAGGATCTGGGAGTCGCTGCCCGCCTCGTCCACGACGGGGCGGAAGAGGTCCTCGAGCGCTCGCTCGGGGAAGCCGAGCCGGCCCTCCCGCGCTCGCATCCGCCGCACGTTCCCGGCGATCGTGTTGATCTCGCCGTTGTGGCCGAGGGTGCGGAAGGGCTGGGCACGCTCCCAGGAGGGCGCGGTGTTCGTGGAGTAGCGCTGGTGGAACAGGACGAACGGGGCCTCCACCGTGGGGTCCCGCAGGTCCGGGTAGAACCAGGCGAGCTGGTCGGCGGCGGCCAGGGCCTTGTAGGTCACGGTCCGGAACGAGAAGGACGGGAAGGAGGAGGCGAGGCGCCGCTCGCGGAGCTCCCGCTCGGCTCGGCGACGCGCGCGGTGCGCGCGCTGCTCCCGGAGGACCTCCGGGAGACCCTCCGGGGCGAGGAGCAGGGCCTGGCGGATGCGGGGCATCGTCGTCCGTGCCTGCTGGCCGAGGGCCTCCGGGCGGACGGGGACGTCGCGCCAGCCGAGGACGGCGAGCCCCTCGGCCGCCGCGGCGCGCGCCACGAGGTCCTCGACCACGCCCGGCGCGTCCCGCTCGAACACCACGGCCACCCCGAGCCGGTCCGCGTCGAGGAGGTCGACACCGAGCCGGCGCGCGTGTGTGGACAGGAACCGTCTCGGGATGGGCAGCAGGACGCCGGCCCCGTCGCCGGTGCGGGCGTCGGCGTCGACCGCGCCTCGGTGTCGGAGGCGGCGGAGCGCCTCGAGCGCGAGGTCGACGAGGTCGCGTCGGATACGGCCCTCGACGTCCGCGACGAAGCCGATCCCGCACGCGCCACGCTCCCGTCCGACGTGCAATCTCCCCTCCTCGGCGACCGCTCCGCCACGCCGCGCGGCGGCGGAGCGCCTTCGACCCCTCGTCCGGTCCGGGCGGACCTGGCCGAGATGACCTACGTATGGAGCGCGATTTATACGACGTGGCCATTGTCGATGCAAGGGGAGGTTGCGCTCGGCGAGACGGAGGGGTGGGGACGCCCGGCGGGCCGGGTCCGGCGCCCGGGTTCAGGCGGAGCGCGCCTCGGCCCGTGGCGGATCCGGGAGGAACACGCGGGCGATCGCGCCGCCGCCGGGATGCCGCTCCACCGCGGCCCATCCCCCCAGGTCATCCACGAGCCGCCGGGTTCGGTCGTCGATCGCGTCGTCGGTGGGGGACCGGCCGTCCTCCACGGAGACGAGCGCGCCTCCGTCGGCGCGCTCCACGTGGACGACGATGCGCGCCCCGCTCGGGGTGCGCGCGCCCGCCCGCTCGAGCAGGCCCTCGACGATCTCGCGGAGGGCGCCCTCCGGCGCCCCGAGGTCGACCCGCTCGGCGTAGACGGTCACGGCGCGGTCGCGGGCGGACCACCCGTCCGCGACCTCGTGGACCAGCGTGTCGAGGGCGACCGGCCGCCCGTTCCCGCCGGCCAGCTCGACCGTGGGAGCGGGGCGGGGGGCGACGGCCTCGGAGGACGCCTGCCCGGAAGGTGGCTCGTCCGGGGGTCGAACGGCCGGATCCGTCGCTCCCTCGCCCCCGCGCAGGTGGGGGAGGAGCTGGAGGCGGTCGAGCTCGGCCTCGATCTCCGCGAGCAGGGTCTCCGCGCGCTCCGCCCGCTCGGGGGCGCGGGCCGCGACGAGCTCGGCGCGGTGCCGCGCGGCCTGCGCCTCCTCCTCCCGGGCACGGGCCTCGGCCGCCTCGAGGCGGGCTCGCTCGACCTCCCGCTCGGCTCCCTCGGAGGCCGCCAGGCGGGCCGTGAGCGCCCGGATCTGCTCGCGGGCGATGTCCAGGGCGGAGGTGGCGGCCTCGAGCTTCGCGGAG
>BEHO01000182.1 GCA_002898915.1 bacterium HR12 | reverse complement strand
CGGTGGCTCCCGCGCCCGTCGCCGCTGCGGCTCCCGCCCCCGCTGCGGCTCCCGCACCAGCACCCGCGGCAGCCCCCGCGGCGGCGCCAGCGCCAGCCGCCGCCACCGCCGCCGAAGCGCCGCCGAGCCCCGCGCCGGCTCCGACGCCTGCCGCGAAAGAGCCTGCTCCCGCCGCTCCCGCGGCCGAGGCTGGGGGCGGGCACAAGGAGGTCGAGCTCGACCAGGAGACCTTAGAGCGCGTGCTCGCCGAGCTGCTCGAGAAGGGCACGAACCGGCGCGTCGCCGAGGGTCAGGCCCGGCGCGCCGCCATGATCGCCGCGCGGAAGAAGGCCGGGGGCTGAGGCCCCCTCGGCCATGACGGCCGCAGGCCTGGACTGGTCCATGGGATCTCGGGCCGAGGTCCTCGTGGACTGGCGCACGGCGGCGGAGACCGGCCGGCGCCTCGCCGGCGCCGGTCCCCCGACCACCGCGGAGGAGCGCGAGCGCCTGCGGGCGGACCTCGCCGAGCTCGTCCCCCGCGCCGAGGCCCTGGTCGCCGCCTTCACCGGGCTCACCCTCGACGGCTCGCGGTCCCGTCCGTGGGTGATGTCGAGGGGAACGTGGGTGGAGGCGAACCTCGGGGGCCTGCGGCGGCTGCTGGAGCCCCTCGCCCGGCGTCTCGTGCCCGAGGGCGCCTCGCGGTCTCCCCTCCGCCGCAAGGCGCTCGGGGCTCAGATCGGCGGTCTCCTCGGGTACGTCTCGCGGAAGGTCCTCGGGCAGTACGACGCGTTCCTGCCCCCGGACGACGAGGGCCTCGTCTACTTCGTCGGCCCCAACCTCATCGAGACCGAGCGCCGGTTCGGTCTGCCCTCCCGGGACTTCCGCCTGTGGATCGCGCTCCACGAGGTGACCCACCGGCTCCAGTTCGGCGCGACGCCCTGGCTCCGCGGCTACCTCAAGGGCCGGATCGACGAGTACCTCGCGACGGTGCAGGTCGATCCGCGCGAGCTCCTGGAGCAGCTCCGCCGGGCCGTGGAGGAGCTCCGCCGGGGCGTTCCTCCCGGGGTGCACGGGATCATGCTCCTCCTCACGCCGGAGCAGCGCGAGCTCTTCCGCTCCATGCAGGCGCTCATGTCCCTCCTCGAGGGCCACGCCTCGTGGGTGATGAACGAGGTGGGCAGGGCCGAGATCCGCGACGTCGCGCGCCTCCGCCGGAGCCTGCGCCGACGGCGCGAGGCCGGTGGGGCCGAGCGGGCCCTCCAGCGGGCGATCGGGTTCGACCAGAAGGTGCGGCAGTACGACGTGGGCGAGGCCTTCGTGCGTCGGGTCGCCGAGGCCCTGGGCCGCGACGGCCTGCGCCGCGTCTTCGAGCGCCCGGAGCATCTGCCGACGCTGGAGGAGATCGGGCGACCGGAGCGGTGGATCTCGCGCGTGGTGGGACCCTGATGGCTCGTCCGCCCGCGGTGGCACGCGTGCTCGGCAAGGTGACCGAGGCCTGCCGCGAGCACGAGCTGTTCCTCCCGGGCGACCTCGTGCTCGTCGGCGTGTCCGGCGGCCCGGACTCGATCTGCCTCCTGCACGCCCTCCACGCCCTGCGCCGGCTCCTGCGGATCCGTCTCGCCGTCGTCCACGTGGACCACGGGCTCCGGCCGGGATCGGCCGAGGACGCCAGCTACGTGCGGCGGGTCGGCGCGCGGCTCGGGGTCCCCGTCCACGTCGAACGTGTCGAGGATCGTCCCCGCCGGGGCGATTCCCTGGAGGCTTGGGCCCGCGCGGTGCGGTACGCGGCGTTCGAGCGCGTCCGTCGCGAGCTCGACGCCCGCCGGGTGGCCCTCGCGCACACCCTGGACGACCAGGCCGAGACCGTCCTCCTCGCGCTCCTCTCCGGTCGGGGGCTCGAGGCCCTCGCCGGGATGCGCCCGCTCGCGGGTCCGTACGCGCGCCCCTTGCTCGGGGTCACCCGGGAGGAGGTCGAGGCCTGCTGTAGCGCCCTGCGCCTGCGGCCGAGGGAGGACCCCACGAACCGCGAGCTCCGGTTCCTCCGCAACGCCCTGCGCCTGCGGGGGATCCCGGCGCTCGAGCGCGCCCTCCGGCGGCCGGTCCGCGAGCCGATCGCCCGGACGGCCGAGCTCCTCCGCCAGGACGCGGACGAGCTGGCCCGGCGCGCCCTGGAGGCCTTCGGGGACGTGGTGGAGGAGACGCCGGCCGGCGTCGACCTGGACGCGGTCCGTCTCGCCGGCCTGCCCAAGGCGATCGCCGGCCGGGTCGTGCGCCTCGCCCTGCTCCGGTGTGGCGCGGTCGCCAGCCGCGAGGACGTGGAGGCGGTGCTCGACCTGGCGCACGGCCGCCCCGGTCGCCGACGCCAGCTCTCCCACGGTTTGAGGGCCGGGCGCCAGGGGGGGTATGTTTCCATCGCCCCCGAGGATCGGGGGTGAGGGGGCGAGATGGAAGGCCGGGGCGCGCTGTCTGGACTCGAGGATGTGCGGGCGCATCCGTCGTCGCCACTCGAGCGGGACATCGAGCGGATCCTCATCACCGAGCGGCAGATCCAGGAGGCGCTGTCGCGGATCGGGGAGGAGATCACCCGGGACTACGCCGGGCGGGACCTCCTCCTCGTCGGCGTCCTGAAGGGCGCGTTCATGCTCATGGCGGACCTCTGCCGCTACATCCGTCTGCCGGTGGAGATGGACTTCATGGCCGTCGCCTCGTACGGGGCGGCCACGAAGACCTCCGGGGTGGTCAGGATCCTGAAGGACCTGGATCACGACATCGAGGGGCGCGACGTCCTGCTCGTCGAGGACATCGTGGACTCCGGGCTCACCCTGAACTACCTGCTGAGGAACCTGCGAGGCCGGCGACCCGCGAGCCTGGAGGTCTGCGCGTTCCTGAAGAAGACGGGCATCCAGCGGGTGGAGATCGACGTCCGGTACTGCGGCTTCGAGATCCCGCCGGAGTTCGTCGTCGGCTACGGGCTCGACTACGCGGAGAAGTACCGGAACCTCCGGTACATCGCCACGCTGCGGGCCGAGGCCTACCGGGCGCCCTGAGCCCTCCGCCGGCTCGATCGACACCCGAGTCCGCCGGCGCCATCCGCCGTTCGGGGGAGGGCCGCGCCGGGGGGCTGTGCTAGCATCGGCCGCGTCCCGGTGCGCACCGGCGCACCCCGGGCCTGCAGCCCCGAGCCGACGCCGAAAGGAGCCCCGCTGACCCGCCCCGAGAGCCCGTTCCGCCGCCTGACGCGCGGTCCCCTCGTCTATCTGCTCGCGCTGCTGTTCGGGCTGTGGCTCCTGCTCGCGCTGGTCGGTCGCGACCGGCCGAGGTCCACGTTGTCGCTCGGCGAGTTCTCGGCCGCCCTCGATGGGGGTCGGGTCCAGAGCGCCACGTTCCTCGAGGGCGACCAGCGCATCGAGGGGGAGCTCCGGGACGGCTCGACCTACTCGGTCACGTACCCCGCCGCGCTGCAGGAACCGCTGGCCAGGCGGATGCTGGCGCGGGGCGTGGAGGTGGACACGGATCCCCAGAAGGACTCTCCGGTCGTAGGGTTCCTGCTCCAGCTCGTGCCGGTCCTCATCATCGTGGGGGCGTTCCTCTGGATCGTGAACCAGTCCCAGGGCGGGGGCGGACGCGTGATGCAGTTCGCCCGGGCCCGCGCCAAGCAGGTCACGAAGGACCAACCGAAGACGACCTTCGCCGACGTCGCCGGGGTCGACGAGGCGATCGAGGAGCTCCAGGAGGTCAAGGAGTTCCTCCAGCACCCCGCCAAGTTCCAGGCGATGGGGGCGAAGATCCCGCGGGGGGTGCTCCTGTTCGGGCCGCCCGGGACCGGCAAGACCCTGCTCGCGCGGGCCGTGGCCGGAGAAGCCGGCGTCCCCTTCTACTCCATCAGCGGCTCGGACTTCGTCGAGATGTTCGTGGGCGTCGGCGCCGCGCGGGTCCGGGACCTGTTCGAGCAGGCCAAGCAGAACGCCCCGGCCATCGTGTTCATCGACGAGATCGACGCGGTCGGGCGGCACCGGGGCGCCGGGCTCGGGGGCGGCCACGACGAGCGCGAGCAGACCCTCAACCAGCTCCT
>BEHO01000181.1 GCA_002898915.1 bacterium HR12 | reverse complement strand
GGCCGCGAACAGGCGACCGGACTCGCGGACGCCGCGCAGGTTCCCCCACGCGATCAGCCAGATGAACAGGACGGAGAGGATGACCCGGTACGGGAGCAAGCCCGGCGCGGCGGAGGTGATGGCGGCGACGCCCGCGGCCACCGACACGGCGACGGTGAGCACGTAGTCGGTGAGGAGGGAGACCCCCGCCACCTGGGCCGCGAGCAGGCCGAAGTTGTCCCGGGTGACGACGTAGGCCCCGCCGGCGGAGGGGTACGCCTTGATCGTCTGCCGCTAGGAGAACAGCAGGATCGCGAGCACCGCCAGGATCCCGAACGTGATGGGCATGAGGAGGGAGAACGCGGCCACCCCGACCGCGGGGACGGCGACCTTGAGGATCTCCTCGGTCGCGTAGGCCACCGAGGAGAGGTTGTCCGAGGCGAAGACGGCGAGGGCGGTCGGCTTGCCGAGGCGCTCGTGGACGAGCTGGGACGTCGGCAGCGCCGGTCCGAGGAGGAGGCGCTTCAGACCGAAGCCGATGCCGCGCGACCGGATCGTGGGCCGCTCGTCGGGGCCGACGTTCGTCTCCATCGCCCCGAGCATCGGCGCCCGTGCGTAAGGGGGGCGTGAAGGAGGCGCCGTCGACCGTGAAGATCCCGTGAAAGCCGCTACGGTGTGAGCGTGGACCCCGGCAAGCTGCACCCATGAACGTTCCCAGGGCGGTCCGCGGGGGTGCCGCGGCGTTGGCGCTGCCGGTTGCGGCGACGGTGGCGGGACGCGCCTTCCAGCCGAGCGGCGAGATCGCCGCCTCCCTCTACATCCTGGCGGTGGTCGCGGCGGCCGCGGTGGGCGGCCTCTGGAGCGGCCTCGTCGCCTCGGTCGCGTCCTTCCTCGGGCTCAACTACTTCTTCACCCCACCCCGGGGGACCTTCCGGGTGGACAAGGAGGAGGACCTCGTGGCGCTCGTGGTCTTCCTCATCGTGGCCGGCGTGGTCGCGGCGCTCCTCGCGCGGGCGATCGAGGAGCGCTCGCGGGCGGCCCGGCGGGAGCGCGAGGCCCGCCTGCTCCAGTACTCGGCGACGAAGCTCCTCGCCGCGGAGCCCCTGGAGCGGAGGCTGGAGGACCTCACGGCCGCCCTGGCGCAGGCGCTGGAGCTCGCGCGGTGCGAGATCGAGGCGACGCTCGGGCGGGAGCGGATCTCCGCGCGCGCTGCCCTCGAGGGCCGGGAGGGGGCGGAGGCGGCCTTCCCGATCGAGGCGGGGGGGCGGAGGCTGGGGACGCTGAGGGCGGTCCGACGCGCCGAGGCCGGGCCCCTCTCCCCCGACGACGAGCGCCTGCTCCGGGCCTGCGCGGGGCAGGTCGCCATCACCCTGGAGCGCGTGAGGCTGGACGCGGAGACCGAGGCGGCGAAGCTCGCCTCGGAGGTCAACCAGCTCCGCGCGGCGCTGTTCTCCTCGGTCACGCACGACCTGCGCACGCCCCTGGCGTCGATCAAGGCCAGCGTGACGAGCCTCCTCGGCGGGGGCCTGGATCCCGACCGCGAGCGGGAGCTGCTCGGGGCGGTGCTCGAGGAGACGGACCGGCTGAACCGGCTCGTGGGCAACATCGTGGATCTCGCGAGGATCCGCTCCGGGGCGCTCGTGCCGGCCAAGGAGCGGTCCTCGGTCGAGGAGGTGCTGGCGTCCGTGCTCCATCGGCTCGAGCCCGCCCTGGCGTCGGTGCGGGTGCGCACGCTGACGCGACCCGATCTCCCGGACGTGATGATCGACCCCGTCCAGATCGACCAGGTGCTCACGAACGTGCTGGAGAACGCGATCCGGTTCTCCCCACCCGGTGGCGAGATCCAGATCGTGCTCGCCCCGTGGCGCGACGGGGTGCAGATCCGGGTCACCGACCAGGGTCCCGGCGTGCCGCCCGAGGAGCGGGAACTGGTCTTCGAGCCCTTCTACCGCGGGGCCGGCGCTCGGGGCGGGAGCGGCCTCGGCCTCGCCATCGCCCGGGCCATCGTGCTCGCGCACGGCGGCAGGATCCGGATGGAGGGGGCGCCCACCGGCGGGGCGGCCGTGGTGGTGGAGCTCCCGGCGGACGCGCCCCCGATCGCGCAGGAGCCCGCGACGTGACCCGCGTGCTGGTCGTCGACGACGAGCCCCAGATCCGGCGGGCGCTCCGGGCCAGCCTCCCGACGCACGGCTACGAGGTCGTGACGGCCGGGACCGGCGAGGAGGCCGTCACGCTCGCCGTCGACGCGGCGCCCGACCTCGTCCTCCTCGACCTGGGGCTGCCCGATCTCGACGGGACCGAGGTCATCCGCCGGATCCGCGCCTTCTCCGACGTCCCCATCATCGTCCTGTCCGTCCGGGACCGGCAGTCCGACAAGGTCGAGGCGCTCGACGCGGGCGCCGACGACTACGTGACCAAGCCGTTCGGGATGGAGGAACTGCTCGCCCGACTGCGGGCCACGCTCCGTCGCGCCCAGCCGGGGGAGACGGCTCCCGCGGTCCAGCGGTTCGGCGCCCTGGAGGTCGATCTCGCCAGGCGCCTGGTGCGGCTCGGCGGGCGGATCGTCCACCTGACGAGGACCGAGTACGCGCTGCTCGAGGCCTTCGTGACGAACCCCGGGAAGCTCCTCACGCACCAGTGGCTGCTCCAGCGGGTGTGGGGCCGCGGCTACGGGGAGGAGCGCGAGTACCTCCGGGTCTACGTGCGGGCCCTGCGGAAGAAGCTGGGCGACGACGCCGCGGCGCCGGCCTTGATCCTCACCGAGCCCGGCGTCGGGTACCGCTGGATCGGCGAGGCGTCGTCGGGCGGGGTGAGCGGGCAGCGAGGGACCTAGGATACGTCGCATGGCGACGAGGACCGCTCCCCGACCCGCGCGGCGCGCGCCCCGCCTGGGGCTCGTGAAGCGGCTCCTGCTCGGGAGGGCGATCGCCACCGAGAAGCGGGAGCACCAGCTCCTTCCGAAGGTGCTCGCGCTGCCGGTGTTCAGCTCGGACCCCCTCTCCTCGGTCGCCTACGCGACGGAGGAGATGATGCTCGTCCTGGCGCTCGCGGGGGCGGGCGCGCTCTCGCTCATGCTCCCCATCGGCTTCGCGATCGCCCTGCTCCTCGCGATCGTCGTGACCTCGTACCGACAGACGGTGCGCGCCTACCCGCAGGGGGGCGGCTCCTACATCGTGAGCCGGGAGAACCTGGGGACGGTCCCGGGTCTCGTCGCGGCGGCGGCGATCCTCACCGACTACGTCCTCACGGTCGCGGTGAGCGTGACGGCCGGGACGGTCGCGGTGACCTCCGCGGTCCCGGCCCTCGCGGAGCACAAGGTGCTGATCGCCATCGGGTTCGTCGCCTTCATCACCCTCGCCAACCTCCGCGGGGTGAAGGAGGCGAGCACGGTGTTCGCCGTCCCCACCTACGGGTTCGTGGCGATGGTGTACCTCACGCTCATCACCGGCTTCGTCCGCTGCCTCGGGGGCTGCCCCACCGCGCCGTCGGCGTCGCTCCACCTCGAGCCGGAGCAGGCGCTCACGGTCTTCCTGGTGCTCCGGGCGTTCTCATCGGGCGCCACGGCGCTGACCGGGGTCGAGGCGATCGCCGACGGCGTGCAGGCCTTCCGGCGGCCGCAGGCCCGGAACGCCGCGACCACCCTGGCGGTCATGGGGACCATGAGCATCTCGATGTTCCTCGGGATCACGTACCTCGCCCGCGCCTTCGGGATCCGCGTCAGCGAGCACGTGGAGGGCCCCTCGGTCCTGGCGCAGATCGGACAGACGGCGTTCGGGGAGGGGAGCCTGCCCTTCTACGTGCTGCAGGTCTTCACGGCCGGGATCCTGATCCTGGCGGCGAACACGGCGTACCAGGATTTCCCGCGGCTCTCGTCCATCCTGGCGCGGGACCGCTTCATGCCCTCGCAGTTCCGGAACCTCGGTGACCGGCTCGTCTTCTCCAACGGGGTCCTGGTCCTCGCGGTGCTCGCGAGCACCCTGATCTACGTGTTCGACGCCAACCTCACACGGCTGATCCAGCTCTACGTCGTCGGCGTGTTCACGGCCTTCACGCTCTCCCAGGCCGGGATGGTGCGGCG
>BEHO01000180.1 GCA_002898915.1 bacterium HR12 | reverse complement strand
GCAGCAGAAGCGCCTCGTCAAGCTCGACCACCTCGGCGAGGGCCACGAACAGGATCAGCTCGACCTCCCGGCCCAGCTCGCCCGTGTCCACGGCCAGGCTCTCGCGCACCTCGGGCAGGGCCTCCACCACCCGGTACAGCTCGGCCGTGCCGATCCGCACCCCGGCCCGGTTCAGCGTGGCGTCCGAGCGCCCGTAGATCACGCAGGACCCGCGCTCGGTGATCCGGATCCAGTCGCCGTGGCGCCAGAGGCCGGGGTAGACGTCGAAGTAGCTGCGGCGGTAGCGCTCGCCGTCGGGGTCGCCCCAGAACCCGAGCGGCATCGAGGGCATGGGGCTCGCCAGCACGAGCTCGCCGACCTCGCCGACGAGCTCCCGGCCCTCGGGGTCCAGGGCGCGCACGTCGGCCCCCAGGTACCGGCACTGGAGCTCGCCGGCGTGGACCGGGAGGAGTGGGTTCGCCCCCACGAAGGCGGTGCAGAGGTCCGTCCCCCCGCTCATCGAGCCGAGCCAGACGTCCGGGCCGACGGCCTCGTAGACCCAGGCGAAGCCCTCGGGCGAGAGCGGCGCGCCGGTGGAGCCGATGGCCCGCAGGCGCGAGAGGTCGCCGACCTCGGCCGGCCGGATCCCGGCCTTCACGCAGGCGTGGAGGAAGGGGGCGCTGGTGCCGAACGTGGTGATGCCGAGCTCGGCGGCGAGGCGCCAGAGCGCGGTGAGGTCGGGGTGCGAGGGGCTCCCGTCGTAGAGCACGACGCTCGCGCCGAGGGCGAGCCCGCCGAGGAGGAAGTTCCACATCATCCAGCCGGTCGTCGTGAACCAGAAGAAGCGCTCGCCGGGCCCGATGTCGTGGTGGAGCGCCAGGGCCTTCAGGTGCTCGAGGAGGATCCCGCCGTGCCCCTGCACGATCGGCTTCGGCAGGCCCGTCGTGCCCGAGGAGTAGAGGATCCAGAGCGGGTGCGCGAAGGGGACCCGCGCGAAGGAGGGCTCGGCCGGCTCGGCCAGGAGCTCGGACCAGGCCATCGCGGCCGGGAAGCCCGGCACGGCCCGCGCCGCGGCGACGGGGTCCTCGCGCAGGGAGGGGACGAGCACGAGGCGCTCGAGCCCCGGGAGCGCTATCGCGGCCTCCGGCGCGTTGGGCAGGACCGCCGCCACCCGGTCCCCGGCCCGCACGCCGAGACGCCGGAGCCCCGCGGCGGCCCGGGCCGCCGCGTCGGCGAGCTCGGCCCGGGTGAGCTCGACCCCCGCGCCGTCCTCGCGCCGGAACACGAGGGCCGGACGGTCGTCGGGCTCGCGCAGGAGGTGCTCGGCGTGGTTCAGGCGGAGCTCGGGGAACCACCGCGCGCCCGGCATCCGGCGCTCGGGGAGGACCGGCTCCGGCGAGCCCTCGGCGCGGACGTCGAACCACTCCAGGATGGAGCGCCAGAAGCCCTCCAGGTCCCGGACCGACCACCGCCACGCCGCGTCGTAGTCGGGGAGCTCGAGGCCGCGGGTCTCGCGGAGCCAGGCGAGGTACCGGGCCATCGCCGAGCCCTCGACGAGCTCGGGCGGCGGGGTCCAGAGCAGCTCGCCCTCGCGCACCATCAGCCGCGCACCGCCGCGCCCACCGTCAGACGACCTCCGGCAGGCCGAGGGACCGGGCGATCACCAGGCGCTGGATCTCGCTCGTGCCCTCGCCGATCTCCAGGATCTTGGCGTCCCGGTAGTAGCGGGCCACGGGCGTCTCCTCGATGAAGCCCGCCCCGCCGAGGACCTGGACGGCCTCGCGGGCGCAGGCCACCGCGGCCTCGCTCGCGTGGAGCTTGGCCACCGCCGCGGCCTGGGCGAAGGGGCGGCCGCGGTCGCGCAGCCACGCGGCCCGGAGGGTGGCGAGCCGGGCGGTCTCCACCGCCACGTGCATGTCGGCGAGCTTGAAGGCCACGCCCTCGAACCCGCCGATCGGGCGCCCGAAGGCCCGGCGCGCCGTGGCGTGGGCGAGGGCGGCCTCGAGGCACGCGCGGGCGAGCCCCACCGCGAGGGCCGCCGTCGTCACGCGCCCGCCGTCGAGGACCTCGAGGGCCTGAGCCAGCCCCCGGCCGCGTTCGCCGAGGAGCGCGTCCCCCGGCACCCGGCAGTCCCGGAACGCGACCGGGCGGGTGTCGCTCGCCCGCCACCCGAGCTTGCGGTAGGGGGAGCCGACCTCCAGCCCCGGCGCGTCCGCGGGCACGACGAACTGGGAGAGGCCGTGCCGGCCGGCCTCGGGGTCGGTGACGGCGGTGACCACGAGGGCCCGCGTGAGCGGCGTCCCGGCGTTCGTGATGAAGGCCTTCTCGCCCTCGAGGACCCACCCGTCGCCGTCGGGGCGGGCGCGGGTGCGGATCGCCGCGGCGTCGGAGCCGGCGTCGGGCTCGGTGAGGGCGAAGGCGAGGAGCGCCTCGCCCCGGCAGAGGGGCTCGAGCCACGCGCGCCGCTGCCGCTCGGTCCCGAACCGCAGGATCGGCATCCCCCCGAGCCCCACGGCCGCGGCGAGCGTGACGGCCACGGACTGGTCCACCCGGCCGAGCTCCTCCACGGCCAGGCAGAACGTGAGCAGGTCGGCCCCCTGCCCGCCGACCTCCTCGGGGAAGGGGACGCCGAACAGGCCGAGCTCGCCCATGGCCCGCACCACGTCCAGGGGCAGCTCCTCCCGTCGGTCGGCCTCGTCGGCGGCGGGCCGCACCACCTCCTCGGCGAAGGCGCGGACCGTCCGGCGGAACTCCTCCTGCTCGGGCGAGAGGTCGAAGTCCACCCGTCTCACCCCGCCGCCGCGCGGAACCCCACGATGTCGAGGATCGAGCCCCGGCGCCGGGCCGGCGGCTCGAGCACCGCCTCCACCCGCATCCCCGTCCGCGGCTCGGCCGCGAGCACCCGGCGGAGGAGGAGCGCGTCGGCGCCGTCCAGGCGCACGAGCCCGAAGACCACCGGCGCCGGGAGCGGCTCGCCCTCGTGCCCCACCCGGCAGACCGTGAACGCGACGAGCTCGCCGCCCGGCCCGACCTCGAGCTCGGCCTCGGAGAGGTCCGCGAAGCACCGCTCGCAGGAGCGGCGGGCGGGGACGTAGGTGAAGGCGCAGGCCGCGCAGCGGGTGCCGAGGATCTCGCCCCGGTCCCGCAGCGCCTCGAGGAAGCGGGCGCCGGCCACCCCGGGCGTGTACCGGTACGCGAAGGGCATCTCCACGGGCCAGGTCCGGACCTCCGGCGCGCGCTCCAGCATCAGCCCCTCCTCGGGCGGAAGTAGGCGATGTCCAGGATCGAGCCGGTGCGCTCGGGCTCCGGCCGCCACACCGCCTCGACCGCGAGGCCGATCCGCACGTCCTCCGGCCGGACCTCGCCGAGCCGATGCAGGAGCCCGCCGTCCGAGCCGTCGATGGCGATCACCGCCGGGATCTCGGGTCGCTCGAGGCGCCGCAGGTCCCACGACACGTGGCAGATGGAGAAGGTCTGGACGACGCCGGTGTCGGCCAGGGCGACCCAGCGCGTGGTGGGCCGGAAGCAGCGCTCGCAGAACAGCCGGGGCGGCACGAGGACCCGGTCGCAGCCCGGACAGGCCCGGCCGAGGAGCCGCCCCTCCTCGAGCCCCCGGAGGAACCCGCCGACGGCCACCCCCGCGTCGCGGTCGTAGGCCGCCCCGAGCTCGTCGTCCACGGCGAACGGGTGCGTCTCGAAGGCCTCGGCGGAGAGGGGGTGACCCGGCGTGGCGAGCGGCGGCGTGCGCAGGGCCGCCGCCGCGATCGCTCCCGCCGGGCTCCTCGCGGGGGGCCGGGGCGCGGCGAGGCCGCCGCCCGGCGGCGCCGTCCCGAGCACGACCACCGTGCCGACCTGCATCAGGTCCCCCCAGGCCTGGGCCACCCCCCGCTCGGGCGAGCCGGGGACCTGCCGGGCGCCGGCCTCGCCGCGCAGCTGCCAGAACAGCTCGGCCACCTTCGTGAGCCCCGCCGCCGCGATGGGGTTGCCGACGCCGAGGAGGCCCCCGGAGGGGCAGGAGGGCAGATCCCCGTCGCGCTCGAGCACGCCGTCGCGCGCCGCCTCCGGCGCCCTCCCCCGCTCGAAGAGCAGGAGG
>BEHO01000179.1 GCA_002898915.1 bacterium HR12 | reverse complement strand
GCTCCCGCGTGACCACGGCGAGGCGCGTGAAGCCGTCGTCGGCGTGGGTGGCGAGGGCGGCGAGGATCTTCCCGCCGAGGTGCGAGGGCCCCACGCCGTTGCCGGTGTAGCCCAGCCCGTAGTGCACGTTCCCGTGTCGGCCGATCGAGCCGAAGAACGGCATGGTGGAACCGCTCACGTTGATCGGCCCGCCCCAGGCCGCCTCGATCGGCACGTCGGCGAAGGGCGGGAACCACCGCGCGAGGTCCGCCGCCACCCGCCGCGCGAAGCCCTCGTGGTGGTCGTACCGGCCGTCGATCCGTTGCGCGAGCCCGGGCTGGAGCCCGCCGAGGCCGAGCGCGATCCGCCCGTCCGGCGTGGTCCGCGCGTAGTGCACCGAGGGGCGGACGTCGTGGATCGCCTCCCCACCCGTCCAGCCGAGCTCCTCCAGGCGTTCGGGCGCGGGCGCGGTGATCACGATGTACGAGCCGCGGACCGTGAGGTAGGGCGCGACCGGCCGCCACCACGTCGCCCACGCGCCGAGGCCGACCACCGCCTCCCCGGCCCGGACCGTCCCCCCGGGGGTCTCGATCTCGACCGGCTTCGAGGCCCGGAACCGCGTGACCGGCGTCCCCTCGAAGATCCGGACCCCGCGCTCGATCAGGACCCGCCGGAGCCCGCGGGCCAGGCGCGCCGGCTGGACGTTGGCCGCGTCGGGGATGAACAGGCCGTCGCGGAACACCGGGGAGGCGCAGCGGGCCCGGACCTCCTCGGGCGTGAGGAGCCGGTACTCGTCCTCCAGCCCGAGCCGGCGCGCGACCTCCAGCGTGCGGCCGAACCGTCCCTCGGCGGCCGGGTTCGTGGCCACCGCGAGCATTCCGGCGTGGCGGAACCAGGCGTCCACGCCGTGGGCCTCGCACCAGGCCCCGATCTCGCTCGGCGAGCGTCCGCAGGCCATGAGCAGCTCCAGGGCGTCCGCCTCGCCGTAGGTGGCCACCACGTCCCCGATGTGTCCCCACCAGGCGTCGCAGAACCCGCCGTTGCGGCCGGAGGGGCCCCCACCGCAGATGTCGGCCTCGAGCAGCACGACGTCGATCCCCGGCGCGCGCTCCAGGAGGAACCAGGCCGTCCACATCCCGGTGAAGCCGCCCCCGAGGATCGCCACGTCGGCCGTGACGTCGCCCCGCAGCGGCGGGGCCTCGGGGCCGGCGAACTCGGGGTGGCTGAGGGCCTCCTCCAGCCACCAGCTGCGGCGCGCGGCGCGGATCGGTGCGGGCATGCTCCTCGCTCCTCCTCTCTCGTGCGGTTCCCATCCTGCCTGACCGTGGGGCGGTCTGCACGGGGAAGGAACCGAGGCCCGCGGTTGTTGGCACGGAGATATGGAGCAGGAGGAGCGGACGATGCGAAGGGCATGGACGGAGGCCGACGGGCCGATGCCGGCGGTCTACCTCGGCCACGGCGCGCCCACGCTCGTGGACGACGAGCGCTGGACCGCCGAGCTCGCGGCGTGGGCTCGGTCCCTGCCCCGCCCCCGCGCGATCCTCGTGGTCTCCGCGCACTGGGAGTCGGCGCCGCTCACGCTCGGCGCGACCGCGGACGCCGTGCCCCTCACCTACGACTTCTACGGGTTCCCCCGCCGCTACTACGAGATGACCTACCCGGCGCCCGGCGCGCCGGACCTGGCCGAGCGCGTGAAGGCGCTCGTCCCCCGCACCGAGCCCGTGGCGGAGCAGCCCGACCGAGGGCTCGACCACGGGGCGTACGTGCCGCTCATGGTCATGTACCCCGAGGCGGACGTCCCGGTGCTCCAGATGTCGATGCCGTCGCTCGACCCCGAGAGGCTCTTCGAGCTCGGCCGGCGGCTCCGCCCGCTGCGCGAGGAGGGGGTGCTCGTGATGGGCTCCGGCTTCCTCACCCATGGGCTGCCCTTCCTGCGCGACTGGCGACCCGACGCGCCGGCCCCGGGCTGGTCGCGGGAGTTCGACGCCTGGGCCAGGGAGGCGCTCGCTCGCGGGGACGTGGACGAGCGCATGGCCTTCCGCGACCGGGCTCCGGGGATGCCCTACGCGCACCCCACGGTGGAGCACTTCGCGCCGCTCTTCGTCGCCCTCGGGGCGGCCTCCGATCCCGAGGCCCCGCCGGAGACGACGATCGAGGGCTTCTACATGGGGCTCGCCAAGCGCTCTTTCCAGGTGGCTTGAGCCCGGGGCCGGGTCGCTTGGTATCGTGCGGCCACCGTTCGAGCGCACGGAGGTCGCATCCATGAGCCCCGATCGCAGGCCGCGGAGCTGGCAGGTCACGGAGGGCCCCGAGCGGGCGCCGGCGCGGGCGATGCTCCGGGCCGTCGGCTTCTCGGAGGAGGACTTCGGGAAGCCCCAGGTCGCCGTGGCCTCCAGCTGGAACGAGGTCACGCCCTGCAACTACCACCTGGACAAGCTGGCGGCGCTCGCCAAGGAGGGGGTCCGGCAGGGCGGGGCCGTCCCGATCGAGTTCACCACCATCGCGGTCTCCGACGGGATCGCCATGGGGCACGAGGGCATGAAGGCCTCGCTCGTCAGCCGCGACGTGATCGCCGACTCCGTCGAGCTCATGATGCACGCCGAGCGGTTCGACGGGCTGGTGGGGATCGCCGGCTGCGACAAGAGCGAGCCTGGGATGCTGATGGCGATGGCCCGGCTGAACCTGCCGGCCGTCTACCTCTACGGGGGGACGATCCTCCCGGGCCGACACGCCGGGCGCGACGTCACGATCCAGGACGTGTTCGAGGCCGTCGGCGCGCATGCCCGCGGATCGCTCTCGGACGAGGAGCTCCTCGCGATCGAGCGGGCGGCCTGCCCCGGGGCGGGCTCCTGCGCGGGGATGTACACGGCGAACACCATGGCCGCCGTCGGCGAGGCCCTCGGGATGTCGCTGCCGGGCTCGGCCTCGCCCCCCGCCGTGGACTACCGGCGCGAGGTCTTCGCCCGCGAGTCCGGCCGGCGCGCGGCCGAGATCGCGGCCGAGGGCGGCCCGCTCCCGCGCGACATCATGACCCGCGAGGCCTTCGAGAACGCGATCGCCGTGGCGATGGCCCTCGCCGGCTCCACGAACGCCGTGCTCCACCTGCTCGCCATCGCCCACGAGGCCGAGGTCGAGCTCACGCTGGACGACTTCGACCGGATCAGCCGTCGGACGCCGCACCTCGTGGACGTGCGGCCGGCCGGGCGCTTCGTGATGAGCGACCTCGACCGGGTGGGGGGCGTGCCGGTGGTGATGAAGGAGCTCCTCGACGCCGGGCTGCTCCACGGCGACTGCATGACGGTGACGTGCAAGACGGTGGCCGAGAACCTGGCGGCGCTCGCGCCGCCCGCGCCTGACGGTGAGGTCGTGCGGCCGCTCGCCTCCCCGATCCACCCCGAGGGCGGCACCGCGATCCTCTACGGCTCGCTCGCGCCCGAGGGCGCGGTCATGAAGATCGCCGGGGCGGCCTCCCTCGAGTTCCGGGGCCGCGCCCGGCCCTTCGACTCGGAGACGGCGGCCTTCGAGGCGCTCACGCGGGGCGAGATCCGGCCCGGCGACGTCATCGTGATCCGCTACGAGGGGCCGAAGGGCTCGCCGGGGATGCCGGAGATGCTGGCCGTCACGGCCGCGGTGGCCGGGGCCGGGCTCGGCGAGCAGGTCGGGCTCATCACCGACGGGCGCTTCAGCGGGGCGACGAAGGGCTACTCCGTGGGGCACGTCGCGCCGGAGGCCTTCGTCGGCGGCCCCATCGCGCTCGTCCAGGAGGGGGACGAGATCGTGATCGACGCCGCGAACCGCCGCCTGGAGCTGCTCGTGGACCAGGCCGAGCTGGAGCGCCGCCGCGCCGCCTGGTCCCCGCCGGCCCCGCGCTACCAGCGGGGGGCGCTCGCGAAGTACGCGAGGCTCGTGGGCTCGGCCTCCCGGGGCGCCGTCACCGGCTGAGGCTCAGGCCCCGAGGGGGTCCTCGGTCTCCCCGAGCCGCCCCACGGTGGAGGTCGCCTCCCCGGCCCCCGCGGCGATCTCCGCGTAGGTGGCCCCGGCCAGGGCGGGGTCCAGGCGGACGAGCACCGTGCCGGCCCGGGCGAGCTCCGGGGGGATCTCGGCCACCGTCACCCGCTCCACCCAGGAGATGCCACGGGGCGTGTC
>BEHO01000178.1 GCA_002898915.1 bacterium HR12 | reverse complement strand
CGCGGGGAGGCTCGAGGAGGCCGAGCGCACGCTGATCGAGCTCAAGGAGACGAAGAACAGGACGTCGGAGCGGATCCGAGCGCTGATCCGAGACCTGCACCGCTCGCCGCTCGGGCCCGCCGGTCTCGGAGACGCGATCCGCAGTTTCGTGGGCGAGACCGCGCGGGACGCCGACGTGCGCATCGAGACCGACATCGACGACATCGATCTCCCGGCCCCGATCGCGCTGCTCCTGTATCACATCGCGCGCGAGGGGGTGATGAACGCCCTCAAGCACGCGCAGGCGGAGAACCTGCGGATCTCCGTGAAGCCGACCGGAGACGAGGTCGAGCTCGTCCTGAGCGATGACGGGGTCGGGTTCGATCCCGAGGCGCCCCCGCCGGAGGGTCACTACGGGCTCACCATGATGCGCGAGCGCGCGGCCGTGGCGGGCGGGAGCATCCGCGTGGACAGCGCTCCCGGGAAGGGCACCACCGTGACCGTCCGGATGCCCACCTCCTGGCTCAGCGGGGGAGCTGAGGACGGGTCGCTCCCGCCGGGAGGGCGCTCTCGGCCCGTGAGCCGGGACGGTGCTTCCCCCGATACCGTCCCGTCGCCCCAGGACCAGCCGACCGGCCCCCTCCGCGCATGACCGCGAGGACGAACCACACGATCCCCACGTAGATCAGCACGTCCCCGACGCTCACGACCTGCCGGATGGGAGGGGGAACGCCGATCACGTCACCGAGCGGGCGCAGCACGTCCTCCTCGGTCATCAGATGGTGCTTCGTCGCGCCCTCCTCCACGAAGAGCCGGAGCATGTCGCCTTGGCCGGAGGCGTGGATCGCGGCCTCGCTCACCGGCATGCCGCCGTTCGGCAGGATCACCGCCGCGTTCAGCAGCAGACCCACGAGCATGAGCGGCATCCCGGGGAGGCGCCGGTTGAGGAGCGCGAAGGCGATGAGCAGGACGTAGGAGGCCCCGAGCACGACGATCCGCACGGCGAGGTCCCGGCCGGCGGCGCCGTTGGGCAGGGGGAGGAACTGCAGCCCGAGCCCGATGACGACCAGGCTCCAGGCGCGCAGGCGGACCGCCTCGAACCCGCGCGGGCTCCCTCGCAGCGCGAGGCCGAGCAGGAAGGCGAACGCGGCGACGACGACGAAGAGGACCATATGCGAGCGGAGCGATCCTCCCATGATCGCGCCACCGCGGTCCAGCGCATAGCATGCGGACATGGCCCGGATGGTGCCGTTCCCGATCGAGCAGACCCGGAGCACGGCCGAGCGACGGCTCACGAAGCCTTCCTGGAGCAGCTGGACGATGCCTTCGTCGTGTACCACAGCGTGGACTGGGTCCTCGCGGGACCTGACGGTCCGATCCAGGGTGAGGCCGACTTCGTCATCGCGCATCCGGAGCATGGCGTGCTCGTCCTCGAGGCCAAGGGCGGCTCCCTCACGTACGACCCCGCGACCCGGACCTGGACCCAGGCCGGGCACTCGGGACCGCATCCGCTGCGGGAGGACCCCTTCCATCAGGCGCGGGACGAGATGCACTCGCTCGTGGAGATCCTCCGGGCCCAGCCGGGATGGGAGACGTGGCGTCCGTCCTACGGCTACGCGGTCGCGTTCCCGGATGGCCGGTACGAGCGCGACGCGCACCCGGGAGCCCCGGCGGCCCTCGTCATCGACCGCGACGACCTGGATCGGCTGGGGCCGAGGGTCGTGGAGATCATGCGCCTCTGGCGGAAGGAGGGGCGCAGGTTCGGCGCCGAGGGGATGGAGGCCCTCGACCGCGCCCTCGGGTTCCGCGTCGAGATCCGCACGCCCCTGAAGCTCGCCTTCGACGAGGAGGATCGCACGATCGTCCAGCTCACCGAGGAGCAGGCCTGGGTGCGCTCGTTCGTCCTGCACCGCACACGCGCCGCCGTGTCCGGGCCGGCGGGGTCGGGCAAGACGATCCTGGCGGTGGGGATCGCCACGCATCTCGCCGACGGCGGTCACCGTACGCTGCTCACGTGCTTCAATCGGCTGCTCGCCGAGGACCTGCGGGAGCGCGCCGCGGGGCACGAGGGGCTCGACGTCGCCCACTTCCACGGACTGTGCACGTCCGTCGCCCGGGAGGCGGGGCTGGAGATCCCCGAGCCGCCCCCAGAGGCAGAGCCGGGCCGGTCCCACTTCGAGGACGTCCTGCCCGAGCTGCTGGAGGAGGGCGCCCGACGGCTCGGCCCGCGGTACGACGCGATCGTCGTGGATGAGGCGCAGGACTTCCGCGAGCATTGGTGGCCCGCGCTCCTCGCGCTCCACCGCGAGCCCGATACCGGACGCCTGTACGTCTTCCACGATCCGAGCCAGAACCTCTACGGGGGCGCCGTCCCCCTCGAGAACCTCGACGCCTGTCCCCCGCTCCCGGCGAACGTCCGGAACACGAGGGCCATCGCGGAGTTCGTCTCGATCTACTACCGGGGCGGCGAACCGCCGACGGCGCGGGGGCCGGAGGGCCGCCCGCCGCAGGTGCTCGGCTACGAGGACGATGCGGGGCTCGCGCGCTTGCTCGCGACCGTGCTCCGCAACCTCGTGGAGGAGGAGCACGTCCCCCTGGAGGACATCGTCGTCCTCACCCCGGCCGGGACCGCGAAGAGCCGACTCCGGTCCCGCGGCGGGGTGGACGGGTTCCGCTTCTCGGAGCGGCCGGAGCCCGGGGCCGTGCTGGCGACGAGCATCCACGGGTTCAAGGGGCTCGAGCGGCCGGTCGTCATCCTCGCCGAGCTGGGGGACAAGCACGTGGAGGAGCTCGACGACTACCTCTACACGGGCGCCTCCCGCGCCAAGAACGAGCTCATCGTGCTGGCCTACGAGCCCGTGGCCCGGGAGCTGCGGCGCTTGCCGGGCGTCACCGGCCCCTGAGCCGGTGCAGGGGTGCGGGTCCCCCATCCAGGGGCATGGTCGCTAGGCTGCATCCCAGCATGGCGGATCCGAAGGACGTCGGTTACTTCGGGCCGGACAGCGTCTCCTGGCAGGTCCACCGGGAGGTGACCGTCCTGTTCGGTGGGGCGCGGGCGCTCTTGATGCAGGCGGCGCACCCGTTGGTGATCGCGGGAGCGAGCCAGACGGGGATGTACGAGCGGAACCCTTGGAGGCGGCTGCAACGGACGCTCGTCCTCACCTACACCCTCACGTTCGGGACGAAGGCAGAGGCGCACGCGGCGGCGGAGCGGATCAACGAGGCGCACGCGAGGATCCATGGCATCGACCCCGTCACGGGACGGTGGTACGACGCGCTCGATCCCGAGCTGCTGCTGTACGTGCACGCGTGCCTCGTGGACTCCGCGCTGCTGTTCGAGGAGCTCACCGTCGGGGGGCTCGACGACGCCGGGCGCCAGCGGTTCCACGAGGAGCAGATGCTCGCGGCGGAGCTGTTGCTCGTGCCCCGCTCGATGATCCCGCCGACCGTCGCGGAGCTGCGCGCGTGGCTCGCGGGCTTCGAGCGGCGGGGTGAGCTCCTGCTCACCGACGGGGCCCGCCGCGTGGCGGACCTCTTCCTCGATCCGCCGCGGGAAGCGGAGTGGCGTCCGATCCTCAAGCTCGTCGGCCGCCTGGCCTTCGCCACCCTGCCGCCGGGGGTGCGCGAGCTCTACGGGTTCCGGATGGGCCGTGCCCGCGTGGCGGCCTCGGAGGCGACGCTCCGGGCCGCGCGCTTCATCCGGCCCCTCCTGCCCCCGAGGTTCCGGTACATCGCGCCCTACGCGGAGTGGCTCGCGAGACAGCGCGGGCGTGCGCCCGCCGGTCGGGTGGATCAGGTACGCCGAGCGCTCGGCATCCGCCTCGATGCGGCGCGACCCCTTCCGGGAGCCACCGGAGGGGGTCCCCCAGCGTAGACTCCGGCCGTGGGGGAGATCCGAGGGGTCCTGCTCGACATCGACGGCGTGCTCACGGTCTCGTGGGAGCCGATCCCCGGGGCCCCCGACGCCCTGCGGTGGCTGCGGGAACGGGAGATCCCCTTCCGCCTGATCACGAACACGACCACGCACACGCGCTCCGACCTCGCGGAGACCTTGCGGGCGGCGGGCTTCGACGTGCGACCCGAGGACGTCGTCACGGCGGTGGTCGCGACGGCGTCGTACCTGCGCTCCCACCATCCGGGGGCGAGGGTGTT
>BEHO01000177.1 GCA_002898915.1 bacterium HR12 | reverse complement strand
GCCTGCTCATCCCCGCCACGGCGGCCCCCGCGCCGAAGCGGTGCCAGTGGAGCACCGTCGTCCTCGTCGGGCCCGACGTCCGAGCCGTCAAGGCGGGGGACCGGATCCCCTTCCTCCCCCAGGCCGGCCTGGAGGTGGAGCTCGACGGCGAGGAGTACCTGCTCCTCCGCGAGCGCGACGTGCAGGCCGTCATGACCTCCGCCGACGGCCAGGAGCGCGCCCCGGGCCAGTACCTGTAGCGGGGCTCAGCCGGCGAGGAAGGACAGCCGCACCCGCCGCCGGTCGTTGTCGCGGTTCGGGTCCACCACCACGACGGACTGCCACGTGCCGAGCACGAGGCGTCCGCCCTCCACCGGCAGCACGAGCGAGGGCGAGACGAGGACCGGCAGGAGGTGATCCCCACCGTGCCCGCGGGAGCCGTGGCGGTGGACGTAGCGGTCGTCCCGCGGCAGGAGCCGCTCGAGCAGCTCCTCGAGGTCACGCTCGGACCCCGAGCCCGTCTCCATGAGCGCGAGCCCCGCCGTGGCGTGCGGCAGGAAGACGTGGACGAGACCGTCGCCGCCGGCCTCCGCGGCGAAGCGCCGCACGTGGTCGGTGATATCCACGACGCGACGACGCGCCGTGTCCAGCTCGAGCTCCACGGTCCGCACGCGTCCGCTCCCGGATCCGGGCCCGGAACGATGCTACTCGAGCAGCGGGGGCGGCGCGTCGGGAGCCGGCCGCCTCCCGCCGAGCCCCAGCCAGCCGCCCACCAGGCCCAGCGCGCCCCCGCCGATCACCATGAACAGGCCGAGCCCGATCGAGATCGCCAGCTCGCCGGCCTCCGCCGAGACGTCGAGGATCGCCCGGACCTCCTGCGCCGTGGCGGCGACCTGCTCCGCGAGAGCCTCCGCGAGCGCGTCCAGGACCCGATCCCTCGCCGTGAGGGCGTCGTAGAGCCCCGTCCCGCCCCCGATGAGGGCCGCGACGATCGCGATCACGCCCAGCCCGCGTCGCCCGCGCCCTCCCACGAACGCGGCGCCGGTGGCCAACAGCGCCGCGCCGGCGGCGTGCGTGACCCACCCGTCGGACCCGTCCGTCCCGCTCGCCCTCGCCGTCGTGCCCCCGCCGGAGACCTCAGCCCAGGTCAGGAACGATCCGGCCGCGAGCAGGACCCCGCCCACGATCGCGAGCACCCCCGCCACCCGCCGTCGACCGCCCGACGCCGCGTCCATCCGGCCCCCTTCCCCACGGGCCCCACGGGCACCGACGGAGTGTGCCACGTCGCGCGGTCCGGGTCGAACGTATCCTGAGGCTATCGACCGACGAGGGGAGGACGCCGTGGAGATCGACCCGGTCTGCGGGATGGAGGTGGACCCGGCGACGGCCGAGTGGTCCTACGAGTACGAGGGGACCACGTACTACTTCTGCGCCGAGGGGTGCATGCGGGACTTCATGGAGGACCCGTCGGCGTACCTGGGTTGACCGGCCTCGCCGGTACGGCCCGGCCTACAGCGGCGAGAGGCCCATCCGGTAGACGCGCCGGCCCCGTGCGTGGTCGTAGAGGACGACCTCCTCGACCCCGCGTTCGATGAGGTCGGCCCAGGAGAGCCCGATCCACGCCTCGGCCGCCTCCGCGTCGTCGAACCGCGGCGAACGTCCGAGCTCCTGTCCGGAGCCATCGAGCAAGGCCCATCCGAACACCGGCTGCGCACCCCTTCCCGGATCCCGTACGGCGCCGTAGGGTAGCAGAGCTTCCCGCGCTCCGGGTGGACCTCCCCCCGACGGCCGACTCAAGGATCGAGCGTCGGGGGCCGAGGGACCATGGTGATGGAAGTCTCGCGGCCCCTGCTCCGCGCGCTCGCCGCGCTCGTGCTCGCCGCCGGCCTGCTGGCGCCGCAGGTCGGGGCCGTCGCCGGCGACCGTGACCTCGCCGCCGAGGGCGAGGCGGGCTCCGGCCCGCCCACGTGGTCGGCGCCCAGGGTGCTCGCCCGGGAGACGGGGATCCGGTGGTCGGACGTGCCGACCGGGCACTGGGCCCGACGGGCGATCGACTTCGTCGCCGGCGAGAACGATTGGATGCGGGACTACCGGCAGACGGAGGACGGCACCTACCCCTTCAGGCCCGAGGCGCTCGAGCGGCGGCGCCTGTTCGCCCGAGCGGTCGTCCGCGCGTTCGCGCCGGACGCGGAGCCCGATCCCGAACTGACCTTCCCCGATCTCGTGACCGGCACCCGGGCCTGGCGGGACGCCAACATCGCGGTCTCCCTGGGGTGGCTGAGGACCGACCCGGACGGCAACTTCCTGCCGAGGGACCCGGTGCTGATGCGGGACGTCCACCGGGCGCTCGTCCTCGCCACCGGGTACGGGGATCTCGCGGCGGGCGCCCAGGCGATCCACCTCCGGGACGGCACGCAGGTCAGGGTTCCCCGGGACTTCGGAACGACCCTGATCGGGATGAAACTGGGCCTCCGGTACAACCACGACGACGAGTCCCTGGACGTGACCGGCCCCGACGCCCCGCTCTCCCGCGCCGAGGTCGCGTGGTCCCTGTACCGGGCGGCGACCCTGCCGAGCTGGATGCGCTCCTGGCTCGCCCCCTACGCGGACGTCGAGCTCCCGAACCTCGGACCCAAGCTCCAGCGGGTCGTGCGCTTCGCCGTCCGCTACGTGGGCTACCCCTACGTCTGGGGCGGCGAGTGGTACGAGCCGTCCCCCCCGGGCTACTGTTGCGGGTCCCAACCGATCGGCGGCTTCGACTGCTCCGGCGTGGTCTGGTGGGTCATGAAGGCGGCGGGCAACGGATGGGACAACGTGCCGCCCCGCGACTACCGGGGCTGGGACCTCCCCCAGCGGACCTCGGCCCTCATGGCCTCCGTCGGCGATCGGATCCGGTGGGAGGATCTCCGGCCCGGCGATCTCATGTTCTACGACGGGAACGACGACGGGATCGTGGACCACGTCAACACGTACCTCGGCAACGGGTGGGCGGTGGACTCGGGCAGCAGCAACGCCGGGGTGACCATCACGTACGTGGCCGGGAACTGGTACCAGGAGCACTTCGTCAAGGGCCGGCGGATCCTCAGCTGAACCCGGCTCAGCCCTCCAAGAGCTCCCGCTCGAGCGCGGCGCGCTCCGCCTCCGTCAGCGGACGTGACCGTCCCGTGTCCGGATCCCGGGGCACGATCACCGAGGCCGCCTCGGCCGAGAGCGTCCCATCGAGGGTGCGGATCTCCTCCCGGGTGCGGATGCTCGAGCGCCCGATCGAGTCGAGCCGGCAACGGACCAGGACCTCGCGATCCTCCTGCTTCAGCTCGCGCCGGTAATCGATCGCGACGCGCGCCAGCACGAAGTGCCAGGTGTCCTCGGAGACCGGCCCGAGCACGCGCTGGACCCAGGCGTCCCGCGCCTCCTCCAGGTAGGTGAGGTAGACGGCGTTGTTCACGTGGCCGTAGGCGTCCATGTCGCGCCAGCGGATCTGGAGCCGGACCTCGTGCACCGCCTCAGCCCTCGATGCGGTCCACCTGCACGCCTTGGGAGGCGAGCCACTCCACGGCTCGCGCGATGGCCTCCTCGGGCCCGTCCATCTCCAGGATCACCCACGCGTACCGCTCCTCGATGTTGGCGCGGCGGATGTTCGTGACGAGCCCGAACTCGCTCCCGACCCGGTGGATCACGGGTTCCGAGATCAGGTGCTCGGGGAAGGTGAGGTGGAACCGGGCGCTCGTCACGCGGGGATTCTCGCACAGGGCCGTCGCCGCGTCCGGGGCGGCGGACGGGCCCGGGGGTTGGCGCCCGGGCCCGTCCGCGGCAAGAGGGGGGCTCCTCACCCCTCCTTCGACGACCGGTCCCCCGCGGTTCGGACGCGGATGTTGCGGAACCGTGGAGATGACGGAAGGGGCCCCCGAGGAGGCCCCTCCGTCCTTGCGGATCCGATCCGGACCGGAGCTCAGAACTCCATGTCGCCGCCGCCCGGCATCGAGGGCGTCTTCTCCTTCTCGGGCTTCTCCGCCACGACCGCCTCGGTCGTGAGGAACAGCGCCGCGATGGACGCGGCGTTCTGCAGCGCCGAGCGGGTGACCTTCGTCGGGTCGATGATGCCCGCCTTGAACATGTCCTCGTACTCCCCGGTCGCGGCGTTCAGGCCCCAGCCGGGGGGCAGAGT